>NZ_LEKG01000124.1:0-22795 GCF_001029515.1 Micromonospora sp. RV43
CAACCAACCCACCCAGCCGCCACCCGACGCGCCGTCCGCGAGACCGCCGACAGGCTCCATCACCCCGGCACCGCACGACGGTGATGACGGCATAGTCCACGTCCCCTCGCCGCCGGTCTCCACCGCGCCCGCTGAGCAGCCGTCGGCCTCCGGAGGCTCGACGACGCCCCGCCCCTCGGTCAACGGGCAGCAGACACCCGGGCCGCAAACGGAGGCGTCACCCGGTGTCTCACTCGGCACCGGCAGCTGGCTCGACGCCGGGCTCGTCGCCGCGATCCTCGCGGCCGTCGCCCTCGTCTGGGCCCACCGCCGCCGCCGCTACACCCGCCGGCCCGTGTCGGCCGACCTGCGCCTGGACGACCCCGACGTGGCGCCCATGCCGCCCGTGGTGAACCAGATCCGCCGCCGCCTGCGCCACGCCACCACGACCCCCACCGACCCGGCCAGCCTCGACGGTCCGGATGACGACCTCGGGCTGTTCACCGACCCCGACGGCACCGAAGCGGACGACAAGCCCTCCGTACCGGACAGCCCTGACACCTCCGATCAGGACGCCGGCCTGCTCGACGACGATCGTCCGGAGATCGCCGGGCGGCACGACCAGAACGGCGCCCTCGACGACGCCGGTCTCGACGACGAGGACGACCACGGAAAGCCGGCGCCTGCCGCGGACCCGCGCGCAGGAGACGACACTGCGCTCCGCCCGGTGGTGCCGTCGCTGGCGCACCCGCTCGCCGCGGTCTGGCCGCCTGCCGGCCTGGGGCTCACCGGTCCCGGCGCGGAGGCCGCCGCCCGCGGGTTCATGGCCGCCGCCCTGGCCGCCGGGGGCCTCGACGCACCAGAAGACCGCACCTGGTTGGTCATGCCATCAGCGACCGCGGCGACGCTGCTCGGCGCCGGTGCCGTCGCGCTGCCCCGCACCCCGCGGCTGACCGTCACCGGTGGCCTGGACGAGGCACTCGACCTGCTCGAGGCGCAGACCCTGCACCGCAGCCGCATCGCCTACGCCCACGAGGTCGACACCGCCGCCGAGGCCCGCGCGGCGGACCCGACCGGGGAGCCGATGCCGCCAGTCCTGCTGCTGGCCGACGCCGACACCCGCCACCAGCGCACCCGTATCGCCGCGCTCCTCGCCCAGGGCCAGCGCCTTGACATCCACGGCGTGCTGCTGGGCGCATGGCCCGACGGCGACACCGTCGTCGTCGCCGAAGACGGCACCACGAGCCGCGCCCAGGGGGAAGGCTCCCGCCACGGTGGCCACCCGGCCGACATCGGCCGACTGGCCGTCCTCACCCCGTCCGAGACCAGCGACCTGCTCGTCACCCTCGCCGAATCCCACACCGGCCAGCCGCAGACTCCCGCCCCGATCGAACCCGTCACCACCGCCCAGGCCACGAACGCCGCACCCGATGCGCAACCTTCTCCCGACACCGAGCCGGCGCCAGCCGACGTCCCCGTCCGCGAGGGTGACCACCTGCCGGCATCCGGCCCGGAGCCCGTGCCCGCCGCCCCGACAACAACAGCGGGCAGCGCCAGCAGCGAGACCGCCCCGGCCACCCAGACAGCTCCGCCCACCGACGCCCATGCCGGCGGCGCGGACACTGCCCGCGACGGTGCGCCCCCGCCCGCCGTGGAGGAACCGGACACCGACGGCGCGGCCGAGAAAAGCCAGGAGACCAGCCACGGGAGGGTGCAGGTCTCCGTCCTGGGCACCGCCGCGATCGTCGACGTGCCGCCAGGGCCGACGCTGCGCAAGAAATCCCTCGAAGTGCTCGTCTACCTGGCCGTGCACGACGGCGACGCCTCCGCCGAGGCGATCCTCGACGACCTGCTCCCCGACGCCCCCGCCAACAAAGCACCCGGCCGGCTCTACACCTACGTGTCCGACCTGCGCACCATCATGCGCCGCACCGCAGGACGCGGCACCTACCTCACCCACCCCCACCAGCGGTACGTCCTCAACCGCGACGCCGTCGACGTGGACCTGTGGCGCATGCGCGCCGCGATCCGCGACGCCAACCAGGCCACCGACCCAACCGAGCGCCTCGCCGCGCTGCGCCGCGCGGTCGACACCTACCGCGGACACCTGGCCGACGGCGCCGACTACGAATGGATCGAGCCCTACCGCGAAGCCGTCCGGCAGCAGGCACTTGATACCTACCTCGCCCTCGCCGACGCCCTCACCGACAACCCCGCCGAGCAGCTCACCGTCCTGGACGCCGCGATCGGCCACAACCCGTACGCGGAAGAGCTGTACCAGCAGGCGATGCGGGCCCGCGCCGCGCTCGGGCACCTCGACGCCATCCGCAGCCTGCGCCGCGCCCTGACCCGCGCCCTCGGCGAGATCGACGCCGAACCCAGCGACGACACCATCGCCTTGGCCGACGAGTTGGTCGCCCAGGTCCAGCGTCCCGCCCGCCGACCAGACCTGCGGCCGGCGCCCCGGCCCGGTGACGGAGCTGCCGCATGACCGCCACACCGCTACCCCGGCACACCTCCGCCCGTACCCCGGAGGTAGCGGAGGTCGACACGCGGCACCTGATCCGGCTGCGGTGGGCCGTGCGGGCCGTGCTCGCCCTCGGCGTCGCCGCGTCGATCGCGGCGAACGTCCTACACGCCCGGCCGAACCTCATCAGCCAGGTCATCGCCGCGTGGCCGCCGCTGGCACTGCTGCTGACCGTCGAACTCATCTCCCGCGTCCCCGCCGATCGCCGCGGCCTGGCCGCCGCCCGGCTGATCGCCGCCGCCGTCATCGCCGGCATCGCCGCCTGGGTGAGTTACTGGCACATGGTCGGCGTCGCCGCCCGATACGGCGAAACTGGCGCCGCCGCCTCCTACCTGCTGCCCATCTCCGTTGACGGGCTCGTCGTCGTAGCCAGCATCAGCCTGGTCGAGATCGCTGGACGGATCCGCACCCCCTCCGTCAGTCAGGTTGGCCGCCTGCAGTCCGCCACCACGCCAACGGAGACGCCGTCCCCGACGGCCGAATCGCCGAGCCTGAGGGCACCGGCCCTCGTATCAGGGCCGCCCCGTGCAGCGCAGACGTTACGAGGCTTCGACGTATCGCCGCCGGAATGGCCGGAGGCTGCGATCCGCGGCGACGAGGGCGAGCATTCGAATGCGGATGCCACCGTGCACGCGCCGACCGATGCGCGCGACACCGAGGAAGTTGCACCTGAGCTGCCGCAGGACGATACACGCGACCACGAGGACGCTCACCTCGTCCAGACCGGTAAGGACGCCATACCGTCCCCGCACACGCCGCCGTTGCGGGGTGCGGACCCCTCTCACCACGCCACGGACCGGTCTGGAATCAGCAGGTCCGGCACCACCGGCTCTCCAGGCACGCCGGTCGAGAATCCCGACGAGCAGGACACGGCCAACCCTCCGGGCGCTGCCCAAGAGATTGAGTTGGACTCTATCGAAGGCCAGGGTCGAAATTCCGACCCGGACGATGGCACAAGCAGCGCAAAGGTGCCGCCCGACACCGCCGGGGCCGTGGCCTACTGGCATCGCCAGGACCCGTCCCTGCACCCAGCCGAGATCGCCACCAGAATCGGCCGGTCCGAGCGCACCGTCCGCCGGTACTGGCCACCCGTGCCGCGAACCGCGAACGGGCACGACACAAGTCGTGTCGCCGAGCAAATTGGCGCCTCGTGACCACCCTCGTGCCTTGGGGCGGCGCCACGGCAACCTGTGGGCCCGCTGGCGCAAGCACCCGGCAGGGTGCGGCTCAAAGTGCGGGGCGGTGCTGCCAGATCCTTAGGAGTCTTTCCGGTTCACTCCTCGCCGTCGGTCAGGCGAAGCGCGTCCTTGATCTTGTCGTTGCGCAGGGGCAGGTATTCGCCCTCGATGAAACGGCCGCCTTCGAAGATCTTCATGAGCGCGGCCGTGGTCTCGTCGCTGAGCAGGGAGGAGTTCGCCTCCAGCATCCGGTTGAGGGTGTCCGTGAGGTCTAGGGCGGAGAGTCTCTCCAGCGCGCTCTTCAGTTCCGGCGCAGCGTCGGCGTCTTCGACGCGAGCACGGGATAGGGTCCGCATCTGATCGGCGATGAACGCCGCGGCGATCATGATCATCGCGAGTCGCCGTTGGGCTTCCTCGCTGCTCATATCGGTCCGGAGGTCGTCCAGCGAGGCCTCTACCTGTTGCGAGAAGTTCTTCGCGGCGGCGCCGTCCAGGGCGGGTTGACTCTCGCCCTCGCTCATCTCGGAGTTCCCACTCGACTTCGACTTCAGATCGTTGAACCAGTCCTTGACGTATGGCGCCGACTTGACTGCTGCGATAATCCCGCCGGTGGCAACTGCGATGATCCCGCCAGTGGCGACAGCCCCAATGATTACGCCCTTCAGCTTGCTTTGTGCAAGCAGCTTCGCTATTTCGGCATCCGCCGATAGCAAGTCGACGCGGCCGAGGCTGCGAGCAGCATTGAAAGTATTCGAGCTTAAAGCGCCGAGGTTCCTGGTTGACGCTGCAAGTTCGTGACCGGCATCGACGATGACTTTGTAGTAGTCGGACATCTCTCACATTCGCTTACGGAGCTGTTGCCATTTGGTCTTTCAGCTCGGCGACCCCCCGCAGCCACTCGCCGAACTGTGCTGGCGGCGATTAGCGGTTCGGCGGCTCGATGCCCGCTCGCTGAAGCCGCCAGCGTGCGGCTGCTCGGTGCTGCTCGCTGAATAACGGATCCCACCTTGGGTTAAGGATCTCCCATTCGATAGTTAGCTCGGGGCGACCAGCTTGGACAAGCCGACCGAAGCCTGTCTGGATGTCCCCGCTAACGACCAAGCGTCGCGCAGCCTCCGCTGCACCCAGGGTGGAAATCATCCCTTTCCATGCCGTTGGCCGGTAGGGCGGAGAGAGGCGGAGGCATGTCTCGATCGCGATCTCACATACCGCCCGAAATTCGGACTCAAGAGTCGCAAACGCCTGAAGATCGTCGTGGTGATTAGGCACGATAGGCCTCCGCAGATGCCAGGTCTCGCCGCGCGCTGCGGTCGAACCGCAGTATCGCTGTGAACGGAGAATAGAGCAAGAGGCGCCAAGCAGCGACGAACAGACTTGCGGACGCTCGAGCGCGGATGTTCAGTGCCCCATTGCTATGGGTAGCCGGTCCTTGCCGCGTCGGCGAGGATCCGGGCGGCTGTGGGGTGACGACGGCAGCGAGCTGGCCGAGACCACGCGGACTATCCGAACGCACGGCACGGCGGACGACGAAAGACCCCGCCTTTTCACTCCATGCCTGCCCAACCACCGGGAGGGGCCGGGCACTCGCTAATGCTCAGTAACTGACTACCGGTGTTGACCCCAGTGACGGCGTTGACGTCGATGGCGACACAGCCCGAGCCGACATAGGCGAGCGCATCCGGTCGTGGCCGGAATCCGAGCGCCGGTAGGGGCGCCCGGATCCCGGCGGCAGCTGGCGTCTGTTACAGCTGGGCGATGAGCGGCTGTGCCTGCGGGTCGAAGTCGTACCCGTTGTCCCAGGGGAATCGGCCCTGCCGGTCGGGCCACACGAGCTGCTGGAGGCGGATCTGGTGGCGGCCGTAGCGGTTGATCGCCATCGCGGGCAGCAGCTCGTCGGTGGGTGGTCCGTCGATGATGATCGCGTCGTAGCCGGCGATGAGGTCGCTGATGCGCTGGCCGTGGGTGAACCGTTCGGCCTTGTCGTAGACCCGGCGGGCAAGGTCGTTGAGCAGGCTGTGGGCGACCTCGGGTGGCAGTCCGGCGGTGATCAGTTCGGGGTAGTCGTGGGCGGTGAGCCCGACGGTGTAGGCGAACGGGGCGGTGGTGTCGGGGTCGTCGTTGGTGGGCAGGACGTGGGTGACGGCCCAGCCGGTGGTGTCGATGATCCGTTCTTGGCGTTGGAGGAAGTCATCGGTGTTGGGCACGTGCTGTCTCCTGGTCATTCGGGCGTACGGGTGGAGTCCGGGTCGGGTGGCTCGACGTCGACGAAGCCCCAGAGCCGTTCCATGACCTGGAGTTGCCAGGTGCGGTAGCGGTCGGCGAATCCGCGGCAGACCGCGGGCGGGACCGGACTATCGGCGTAGGGCAGTGTGGAGTGGCAGATGATGTATCCCGCCGCACCCCGCGCCTCGGCGACCATCTGCTTGAGTCGGCCGGGGTCGAGGTGCATCGGGTTGCCGGGCTTGAAGATGCAGGTGGAGCACTCGCGGGCGAGCAGGCGGGTCTTGCGCAGGTCCGGGTCGCCGACGCTGAGTCGCGGTGACCGGTCGGTACCCGGTTCGTCGGCGGGATCGAACATGCTGTCCATCACCAACTCCTTGGCGTAACGGCGTGGGGCCCGCATCCGTCGATGCGGGCCCCACGAATCCGAGTGAGCGGAGGGCCTCGGCGCCCGGGCGGCGCCGGTGTGGCCTGGTCAGAGCCGGCGCAGCCAGGTGAGCACCGTGTCGATGTCGGCGCGGCGCAGCCCGTGAGACGGGTCGACGGGGTGGAGCAGGGTGGGTGCGCCGTCGCGGGTGCGCTGGTCGGCGGTGGTGGGGTCCTTGCCGCCGAACTCGTCGTCGAGGACGGCGAGTGTCCGCCGCGTGGCCCAGGGGTAGAGGGCGGAGAGTTTGCTCTGGTGGCCGAAGCGGACACCGCCCGCGTGGACGGGGACGTGCGGCCAGGTGGTCGGCAGGTCCAGTCGTGGGGCGATCCATTGGGCGGCGAGGTGGTTCCAGCTGGTGCACCACACCGGTTGGGCGTGGTCGGCCAGTTCCCGCAGCCATGGCCCGTGGTCGGGGTGAAGCCAGACGGTGCCGACCGCGTGCTGCCCGTCGGGTCCGGGCCCGTCGTAGCGGTGCGGCTGGTAGCCGAGCGCTGCGGCGCGGGCCGGGTTGGCGGGGTTGAGGACGCCGTCGACGTCGAGGGCCACGATCGGCGGAAGCTCTGGGTGTGCCAGGGGTCGGGTGCTGGTCACGGCTGGGCCTCCTGGAGGGTGACCGGGTGCAGCGGCACGATGAGCCGGTCGGCTGCGCGGCCGGGTCCGCCGTCGGGTTGCCACGTGTCGGCGGCGGCGTGGGTGGGGAACGGGCCGACGGCGGCGAGCCAGCCGTCGGTGCGGTCGAGCAGCACGAGGACGGCGGTGCGGGCGTCGTCGAGGGCGGGCCGTAGGGCCGCGGCGAGGGTGGTGGGCAGGTCGACCCAGCAGGTGGCGGGTAGGGCTGTGGTGGCGGGGTCGTGCAGCGGCACGGGTTTGGTCACGGCGAGTGTGGTGCTGTCGAGCGCGAGCATGGGGGCGAGGGAGCGGGCTGCTTCGGCGCCGCTGGTGGGGCCGTGGGCGGCGAGTTCGCTGCCGGTGTGAACGGCGAGCAGCGCATACGGGTCGCGGATCTCCAGGGAGTCCAGGACGGCGAGGGTGATCATGTCCCCGGTTCGCAGGTCGCCCAGGGTGAGCAGGACCGGCCGTCCGTCCGGGTCGCGGGTCCAGGTGATCACGTCGAAGTGTTCGCTGGTGACGTCGCCGAGACGTCGCCAGGCGCGGTTGTCGGTGTCGAAGGGGTGGTCGTTGTCGGTGCCGAAACGCATGGGATGAGCTCCTTGTGATGGGCGGCGTCGTATCGCGTCCGGACCTGGCCCACCGGGTCATTGGGGACGCGATGCATGGACGCTTCGATGGCGCGGGATGGTCAAGTCGCCGACCGGCGGCGAGGGCCGTCCGCTGCCGGCCCCGCGAGACGTGGCGGGTTGCCGGCGGCAGCCCGCCTCTGCGGGGCTTGGGTACGTCGTTGAAGGTGGCCGCGCGCGGCGCTGCCCGGCCACGGCCGTTGCAGCGCCGCGGCGCGGGGGTGGGACTGGCCGGTCGCCGAACGGCTCGGCTGGGCTTAGGCCTGGGCGAGCGCGGCGACGGCGGCGTCGGCGATCGCCGCGACGGCCTCGACGGGATCGGCGACAGTGAGGGTGGTGGTGTGCGTGAAGGTGTGCCTCCACATCTGGTCGGTGCCGGTCAGTTCGCTGTCGGCGAGCGGGTCGGCGGGGTGCAGCCACAGCACGGCACAGCCGGCCTGGTGCAGGGTGGTGACGAGTTGTTGGCCGGCGGGGATGTCGTCGAGGTAGCCGTCGGAGACGACGGCGAGCATCCGCAGGGTGCGGCCGTGGCGTAGGTCGAGGAGTTGGTCGGCGACCTTGACCGCTTCCGGGAAGGTGGCGGTGGCGAGGCCGGTGCGCATGGTCAGCACCTGCGTGGGGCGGGTGCGTGGGGGTACCAGGACGGTGGTGCGGTCGCCGAAACCGATGGTGGTGGTCGTCGCGTCGGCGCGGCGTGCCGCGTTGGCGAAGATCCACGCGGCCGACGACATCGCGTCGGTGTAGCGGTCCATCGATCCGGACAGGTCGACCAGGACGGCCAGGTGCAGACGGGGTTTCTCCGGTGGCAGCTGGGCGCGTTGCTGCCACGGGGCGGCGGTCGGGAGTTGCCCGGCGGCGATTTGTGCTTCGGCGGTGATGGCCTGCCGGGTGCGCAGCCGGCCGGGTGGGATCGCGGAGGGCCGCCGGCCGGGTTCGGGGTGTTGGGTGCGGGCTTGCCGCAGCCGGTTGGCGAGGTCGCGGGCCGCGTGGTGTTCCTGCTCTGTCGGGTCCCGGCGGTCCCACTCCGACGGTGGGCTGTGCCGGTAGGCCAGCAGCGCCGCGGCGTACTCGGCCGGGGTGACGCCGGCGGCGACGGCGAGGTAGTCGACGAGGGCCGCGGCGAGGCGGCCGGGGAACAGGCCGGCGTCCGGTACGGGGGTGTCGTACTGCTGGTCGGCGTCGATGCCGAGGACCTGACACCACCGACGGGCCAGGCAGATCATGGTGTCGGCGTCGGTGTCGTCGCAGGTGTGGGCCTCGCGCCAGATGTCCCGCAGTTGCCGCAGGCGTTTGCGTCCGAGGACGCCGGTGACGGCGGCCCGGACCGGGCGGACGTCTTTGCTGGTGACGATGCGGGCGTCGACGCGGGCCAGCAGCAGGGCGGCGAGTTGCCCGGCGTGCCACGCGTCGTCGACGGCCGCGTCCTCGGGGTCGAGGAGGGTCGTCACGACGTGGCGCAGCCAACGGCGGTCGCCCCGGCGGCGGGCGCGTTGGCGTCCTTCAGCCCGGGATTCCTCCAGCATGTCGGCGACAGCCGCGAGGATCGGCCGGGTGCCGGGCGGGGTGGTCCAGCGGCTGTGCGCGGCGTGCGCGGCGCCGTGCACGAGCAGCCCGTAGCCGGTGGGCACGATCCGCTTGTGCCGGGCCTTCGTCGGGTCGGTGACGTCGGGCCGGTCGGCGATGTAGGTGGCGTCGACCTCGATCCGGTTCAGGGCGGGGTAGAAGCACTCGGGTGCGTCCCCGGCGGCACCGGGGGCGACGAGGACGGTGAGGTCGGTACGGCCGGTCAGCAGCGGGACGTGCTGGGTCCACGCCGCGGACCAGTCATGCCAGTCGCTGGCGCCGGCCGGCGTCGGCGGTGCGCCCTGCTGTAGGTGGGTGCTGGGGTGTGACACGGATGGGCTCCTTCCAGAAGGGGTGGGCGGCGGTTAGCGCTTGCCGAGGGCGAGCGCGGTGATGGGCGTGCCGGTGTGTCGGGACAGGGCGGCGGTGACGTCGTCGCGGGCGTCCTCGGGGGCGATGCCGGCCAGGTTCGCCAGGGCGGCGGTCATGCCCAGGTGGTCGCGGACTTTGACGAAGCCGAGCAGTTCGCGTAGCTGCGGCGCCCACACGGTCTTGCCGGCGGCGAGGTCGGCGTTGAGGTCGATCGCGGCGGCCACGACCGGTTTGGGGACGCCGAGTTGGCGGGCGAGGTCCCAGTCGGTGGTGACGTGCAGGTGGACGGTGAACCGGGAGGCCAGGGCCTCGGTGAGGACCGCGCCGTGCACGCCCGGGTTGTGGCCGGCGACGATGTAGAACCCGTCGAGGGCCTGCACGGTCTCGTTGCCGTATGCGGGGATGGTGATGACGCCGCGGCCGTCCATGGCCGGGTACAGCACTGCCAGGACGCGGGGTGGGATGAGGGTGGCGTCGTCGACCAGCAGCACCCGCCCCTCCCGCATCGCGGTCACGAGGGGGCCGTGGACGAACTCGTAGCCGCCGCCGGGGATCGGGTTGTAGGAGCCGAGGAAGTCGTCGACGACGGTGTCGCCGGTGCCGGCGACGGTCAGCAGGTCGGGGAACGCCGCCTCGACCATGGCGGTCTTGCCGGTGCCGGGCGGCCCGTACAGCAGCACGGGCACCTGCTGGGTACGCAGCCGCCGTAGTTCCTCGACGTCCCAGCCCCGGCCGAGCCGACGCGGGTGGTACAGCGTCCCGTTCGGTCGCGGTACCGGCGCGGGCCGGGACTGCCGGCCACTACCGGTACCGCTGCTGGAGCGGGTGCGGGGCGCGGCGGGTGGGAGGGTGCCGGCGGCGTCGATGCCGGCCTGGGTGATTTGGAAGCGGTGGTGCGGGTCGCGGTGGTGGGTGGCGTGCCCGGCGGCGGCCATCTTCTTCAGCGCCTCGAACACCGCCCCGGACGACGGTGCCCCGATCGCCCGGGTGATCTCGCCGACCTTGAGAATCTGGTCGGCGTGGTCGGCCAGGTGCAGGGCGACCTTGCGGTAGAGGTAGCCGGACCGGCCGGAGCCCGCGCCGGTGGTGGGAGTGGCGGTGCCGCTGGTCGGGGCCGGATCGTTCTGCGGTGAACCTGCCGGTGGGTGTGGTGTGGTCATGGGATTGCCTCGATTCGGGGTCGGGCCCGCGCACCCGTCTCCGGGTGCGCGGGCGGTGGGTACCGCACAGCGGAGACGGGCGGGGTCAACCCCTGCCGGCCCTCATCGGGGCCGGGCAGGTCGGCGACCCCACCCCTGGTGGTGCTGAAGGGTTACGGCGACACGTCAGGTCGCCGCTGGTACGTGCTGGTCGGTGTCGAGGCCGCGCGGGCGGTGTCGGCGCCGACGATGGAACCTCCGCCAGGCCAATCGATCAAGTCGAATGGGTGCGCGGGTGCGGGAGCGCCGGCTGACTACGTGTGCACCGTGGCAGCGGGAGGTGGTGCTGGCGGCGGGCTCGTGGTCAGTCGGCGCAGCCCCGTTCGCAGCCCTGCGGGTCGCACTGCTGTCCCTCGGCCATCCGGGCCAGGGCCAGCCTGTCGTCGCCGTCGAGGTCGTCGAGGAACGGCCAGCCGAACCCGTCGGCGAACGCCTTGACCTTGGGCGCCCCGTACATCGGGTAGCCGGGGTGGTCCATCGCCGCCACGATGTCGTCGCGGCCGAGGAGCCAGGCGAGTTCGCTGAGCTTGTCCACCGACCGGCTCGCCGAGTTGCTGCGGTGGTCGAGGATCTTCCCGACGGCGAATCGCAGGTAGTCCCGGGCGTAGGTCTCGTGGTCGACCCGCTGGGTCCACTCGCCTGGGTGTCGGGGGGCGATGACCTGGCGGGCGTGGTCGAGGTCGAGTGCCTCCACGAGCACCTCCTCGCGGAAGCCGAAGATGTCCCCGCGGTCGGCCCGCAGAGCCCAGATCCGGGTGACGATCTCCTCTTGGGTACGGACGGTCACTGGGTTTCCTTCCTGTTGGTCTTGCCTGTCGTGGGGTGTGTCGGATGCCGCCGCCGAATTCGGCTCAGCCTCGGCAGGCGCGGCGGGGTCTGGTTGGGGGTGCCGGCCTATGCCTGGTCGGTGTCGGGCAGGTCGCCGACGATCCGGTCGCAGGCGTACGGGTCGACGGCCTCCCAGCACCAGCTGCGGCCCATCACCACGTACCGGCCGTCGCCGTCGGGGGTGATGCGTTCGATGGCGTCCGGGTCGTCGGACAGCGCGCGCTGGTCGGCGACGATGACGTCGCCGTCGAAGGACAGGTCGGCCAGATCCGCGTCGACCCGCCGGTCCAGGTCGTCGGCCGGCACGCCCTGCTCACGCAGGCGGTCGCGGTACCGGTCGCGGTGGCGCTGCTGGTCGGCGACGATCGCCTCCGCCACCGGGCGGGTGCAGGAGAACACCGCCCACCCGTTCCAGTGGTCGATCAGGGTGCCGACGAACCCGACCTCGATCCGGTCGTCGCCGTCGGGGCCGGTGGTGCGCGCCCAGTCGCCTGCGAACACGCCGACGTCGCCGATACGGACCCGGTCGGGGTGCAGGTGGGACACGTCGCGGCCGGTGGGGCTGGCCGCGAGGTGAGACAGGTCCGCGACGCGGTCGGTGGCGGCGGTGTCGTAGGCGTCGCGGTAGACGGCCATCGCCTCGTCGCGCTGCTGGATGCGCAGCCCGAACCAGCCCGTGGTGTCGCCGGTGGCGTCGGCGAACAGCTCCCACCCGGCGATGTCGACCGACTCTCCCGCCGAGGAGAAGTGGGGCAGGGCGTCGAGGACGGCGGGATCGCCGTCCGCAATGCCGGCGAGGATTCGGCGCGCGGCCAGGCGGGTGTCGCCGCCGACGCGGGCGCCGATGGTGTCCTGCGCCCACCACTCGGCGGCGGTGCGTCCGGCCTCGGTGCCGGCGGCGCGCATCCGCTGCAGCGCGGCGGCCCATCGGGTGGCCTCGCCGACCAGGCCGCCGGGGCGAGGCGGGGTGGTGGTGACCGGTGCGATGCGGTCGCCGGCGTCGAGGCACATCGACAGTGTCGAGCCGCTGTCCCAGGTGACCTCGACGATGTTGTGCCGCTGGTCGTGGCGGCGGACGGTGCCGGTGTCTCCGGGGCGCAGCAGGGTGTGCGGGTCGCTGGTGCGGACCAGGACGACACGCTGGCCGGCCTTATAGCTGGTCATGGTGGTCTCCGATCGGTCGTCGGGGTCGGTGGAAGGGCGGCCGTTATCGGCGGCCGGAGCGGGCATGTGGTCGGTGTTCACCTGGCGCTGCCCGTCGCGTCACCGGTGGCGGGCTGCTGCGGCGGCCAGGGCTTGCGGACGACGTGGTCGCCGAACATCGGGTCGGTGGCGACCGAGGAGCCGCAGCGGGTGCAGCTGGTGGCGGTGTCGTAGCCGTAGCCGGCCATGGACGGCACCTCGACGTGGTCGATCTCGTCGACCGCGCCGCAGACGGTGCACACCGTCATCTCCGGGCCGCCGTCGAGGGCGGGTGTGGTGACGAACAGGTCCTCGACCGGGTCGAGGTGGTGGGCGCTGTGCCGCAGCCAACGGCCGTGGACCGTCGCCTCGTACACCACCAGCCGCCGCTGGTCGAGGTGCAGCAGATACAGCCACTCGAGGAACCCGTCGAGGTGCTCCCGCAGCGAGCCCCGCCGGATCGCGTCGTCCTCGGTGACGACCGGGTAGCCCAGCCCGGGCACGGGCGGCTGCCGGTCCCAGCGCCGGGCCTTGGGGTTGATCGCAAGGGACCACCAGTCGCGGGCCAGCAGCGCGGCGGCCATGGCGTCGGTGTCACGACCGAACGTGTCGGTCCAGATCCGGCGCAGCAGCGGCACCAGAACCTCCGGACCCTCGCCGAACTGGATCAAGCGGGCGGTGTACCTGCCGCGAAACGCGGCAACGCCGATCAGCGTGGGTGTGCTCACGTGCCTTTCCTCCTCAATGTGGGGTTGCGGCGGTCGTCCCCGGGCGGGACGGCAGCCGAGCTTGGGTGCCATGGATCCGCCGGCAGCGCCTCTAGGGCCTTGTGCCGAGCGGGGCGTTCTGAGCCGCCATGAAGGACACCGGGTCGATCGCGCCGTTCGGGCTGGCATCGCCGTTGTGGTGCACCTCGTAGTGCAGGTGCGGGCCGGAGCTGTGGCCGGTGGAGCCGACGACGCCGATGGGCTGGCCGGCGGCGACCGGCTGCCCGATCGTGACCATCGGGGGTTGGTCCATGTGGCAGTAGCGGGTGAGCAGGCCACCGGCGTGGTCGATGTCGACGTACCAGCCGCACCCGCGCGTGAGGTCGGGGTGGCCGTCGCGGTCGCAGCCCCATTCGGCGCCGGTGTCGGCGTGGACGGCGTTGCAGCGCACGGTGCGGACGGTCCCGGCGGACGCGGCGCGGATGACGGTGCCGCGCGGGGCGCTGAGGTCGACGCCGTCGTGGCCCGGCCGGTCACCGGTACGGAACCCTGATCCGACAGGGGCGAGGACCGGCTGCGTCCACGGGCCGGTGGCCCCGCACCCGGCCAGGCCGTCGGTGGGGAGGCCGGCGGTGTCGGCGATCGCGGTGACCAGCTGGGTGGCCGGTGTCTCCCATTTCGCGTAGGCGTCGGGGAAGGCGCTGACCTGCACGGCCTGGGCGGCCTCGGTGAGCGGCATGGTCTGCCAGCCGCTGATCGTGACCAGCTTGCCGAAGAACTTCTCCGACGCGTAGACGGGGTCCTGGAGTTGGGCGGGGCTGCCCCACCCTTGGCTGGGGCGCTGCTGGAACAGCCCGACCGAGTCGCGGTCGCCGCCGGCCAGGTTGCGTAGCGTGCTCTCCTGCATGGCGGTGGCGACCGCGATCACCCAGCCGCGGGCGGGTAGCCCGAGGCGGGCGCCGGTGGTGACTATCGCGGCGGCGTTGCCGACCTGGTCGCTGTCCCAGTCACCGATCGCCGGCCACCCGGCGGGCGGTCCGAGCGGGGACGTCGACGGTGATGGTGATGCGGCGGGCGATGCGGACGCGGGGATGCATCCGGCGGCGGCGTTGCCGCCGAGGAATCCGCCGAGGCCGCCGGCGCAGAGGATGACCACAGCGACGAGCGCGACGGCGAGCGACACCAGGGATCGGAGCTTCATCCGGGCCTCCGGCGGCCGGTACTGGGACGGCGGGTTCGGCGTGCTCGCGTGGCGGCGGTGTGGTCCGGCGTGGCTGGCTGCGGCCGGTTGCGGGGCGCGGAGCTGGGCACGGCGGTTCTCCTGGCTCGTCAGTCGAGGGGGTAGGCGCCGACTGGGTCGCCGTCGTCGCTGTGCACGGTGACGGTGTCGTCGGCGGGGTTGATCAGGTAGATCCACGAGGCGGCGAGGTCGGTGGCGCGGTGAAGTGGGAAGACGGTGGCCGGCTCCTGGCTGGTGTCGTCGAGCGTCACGCCGACTCCCGCGACCGGGTGTCGGCCAGGCACCGACGCCGGGCCGGGCGTGACGTCGGCTTCGAGGTGGTCCCAGTCGTGGGCGAGGACCGCGTTGATGAGGGCTGTGGTGTCGCGGTGGGCGGTGCTGGCCCAGATGCCGCGCAGCTGCGGGATAAGAGATGAGGGGTAGCCGTCGGCATGGACGTAGCGGGCGCGGACGATGCTCGGCTGGGCGGGGTCGGCGGCGCCGACGTAGCAGGGGGTTCCCACGGGTCTGTCTCCTCGTGCTGGGGTGGTGTCGAGGTACGGGCACGGCGACGACCGCGCGGCCGTGGTGGGCCACGCGGTCGTCGGTGTCGGTTGGGTGCTGCGGCTAGCGGGCAAGGACGGCGACTTTCTCGCCGTGCAGCAGCGGCGCGTCGCCCGGTCCCTTGATGTGGGCGTGTATCCAGATCCGGCGCGCCAGCCCGTGCTTGTCGGTCAGGCGGCGCCATAACCGCGTACGACGAACCGGACGCGGTAGTGCCACCTGGCGGGTCCGTCGGCGGGTTCGGTCAACGCTGAGGTGCGCCGCAGCATCACGACGCGTGTGTCGTGCACGATGCGGGCGCGGGCGGCGCGGCGGCGCGCGGGCCGGTCCAGTGGCGCGGGCGCGGCGACGCTGATGGGTTGGGCCTGGATGCGCCAGAACGCGTAGGCGATCGCCGCGCAGACGCGGGTGCGGGCGGCGGCGTCGGCGATCACGCACCGGCCGTCGGGTGCGGTCTCCCAGTCGCGGTCGGGCTCGTCGACGTCCGGGGGCGCGACGGCGGGCACGGGCGCCGCGATCGGCAGCCTGTCCAGGTTCGTCAGCACGTACGGACCCAGCCGGGACCGTAGCGTCGGATCCTGGTGGGCGTAGCCCTGGATGCGGGCGGCGTGGGGGTCCTCGGGGTCGTCCCGGTCGGCCCAGCCGCAGATCAGCCATGACCGTCCGCTGGGGGAGGCGATGGTGGCCCACGTGATCGCGGCGATTCCGCTGACCTGGCCGATCAGGTTGCGGTGGTAGATCGGTTCGGGCAGGAAGAGCACGCCGCTGTCGGTGGGGGCGGCGTCGGCGGTGAGCAGGTCGCCGGTGAGGTCGAGGGCTTGGGCCGCTGCCGCGACGACGGCGGTCATGGCGGGGGCGAGGACGTATGCCTCACTCTGTGCCCACACTGCGCTGTTGGCACGGTTGATGACGCCGACGAGTTCCTGGTGGGCGTAAGCGGTGTCGTCGTCGGGAAGGCTGGCGAGGAGGGTCTCGACGAAGGCTCGGGTGTACTCGCCGCCGGCGGTGCTGGCGCAGTACTCGTGCATACGGGTCTTCATCTCGACGGCGGCTCGGGCGTATCCGACGAGGCTGGTCTCGGTACGGAAGGTCATGGGGCTCCTCGTCCTGATCGGGTTCGCGTGGCGTGTGGGGGGTTGCGGCGTGGGCTGGACCTACGCGGCGTACGCGGCGGTCAGGGTCGCGCCGGGAACTCGGCGAGGCAGCCGCTGCGGAATCCGCGATCGCAGGTGCGTGGCGGTGGCGGCGAGACCGGCGGTGAACCAGCCGACGAATCCGCCGGAGTTGCGGACTGGCCGCTGTGGCGCTCGTTCCCGGCTAGGAGTCGGCTGCGGCAGGCGTGGCCGTCGCGCGGCGCGCATCGCCCGTTGTGCCTGCCGGGCGGCCGAACACGGCCCGACCTGGTCGGCGCACTGCAGGTTGGCGCACCGGTCGCCGGGCCCGGGTTGGTGGGCGGTGAGGACGTCCACGGCCAGCCGCCACAGCAGGGGGTCGGTGACGTCGCCGGGGAGCAGGGCGCGGTGAGACGGGCGGATTCGGCTGCGGTCAGGCATGGCGGGTGACCTTTCGTCGGGTTCCGGGGCAGGGTCACCGTCCGACCAAGGCCGAGCGTGTTGTGCCTGATGGCCGGCTCGAAACAGTGACCGGTGTGATCGACGCTCTTCTCTCGGCCAAGGTCAAGTCGTCTACCGGAAGTGGTGTGGAGGGCACTGCGCTCGACGCGCGGGGACAAGGTCGGGAGGGGCGGTTGTCGGCTTGGCGTCGGCGGCTGTCAGGAGGGCGTCGGCGTGGATCAGCCGGGCCGGCACGTCGTCTCGACGAGGCGCGCCAGTCCAGGGCGGATGGTCGCCGTGCCGTCGTGGTCGAGCTGATCGTCGATGCAGACCACGGGCTGCGCATCGCCCCGCAGCCTCGTGATCTGGTAGCCGCGGCGGTCGGCGTCGACCGCGTCGATGCGCCGGATCTCGTGCAGGTCGTCGGGCTCGACGAGGACGTCCTCGTAGCAGACGGCCCAGGCCAACAGTCGAAGTCCGGGAGTGGGATCGGCGAGGAGGTCCGCGATCAGGCTGATGTCGACGCAGGCGGCCAGGGCGGGCCTGGCGACCGGCTGGTTGACCTCGAGCGCGGCGGCGAGATCCGGCAGGAGATCGGCGAGTCCAGCGCGGTAGCGGCCCATGTGGGTGTCGTTCAGCGGTAGGTGCACGGCGCGCATCTGGCGCCTCGTGCCGTTAGGTGCTGCTGGCACCGGCCGGTCCTGCACGAGCAGCAGGAGAGGCGGGCGGCCCCAGCCGCGAAGGTCAGTGCCGGCCTCGATGTTCAGCAGGCACCCGGTCAGGGTGTGGACGGCGTTGAAGGACATCACGGGGATCGGCTCCTTGACGGACGCGAAGCCCCGCAGGCCGATCGGCCTGCGGGGCTCCAGGTGGTTGCGGAGGCTGAGTGCTGCGCCGGGTGCGTGTTACCGCAGGTCCCGGTAGCGGGTGACGGGACACGGCGGCGTGGCGTGGTGAGGGTCGTGGGCGCGGATGCCGCAGCGCTTGCGTTTGGCCAGGTACATGGCCTGGTCGGCGGCGTGCAGGAGGTCGCGGGGCGACATG
This sequence comes from Micromonospora sp. RV43, assembly GCF_001029515.1. Lineage (NCBI taxonomy): Bacteria > Bacillati > Actinomycetota > Actinomycetes > Micromonosporales > Micromonosporaceae > Micromonospora > Micromonospora sp. RV43. The sequence continues at coordinate 17,801 of NZ_LEKG01000124.1, forward strand.
CCGGGTTCGGCGGCGGCGTAGCCGACGCTGGCGGTGACGGTGACTTGCTGGGCGGCGATCTCGTAGGGGCGCTTCGAGATGCGCCGGTGGGCGGCCTGGGCGGCGGTCTCGACCTCGCCGTCGTCGCCGTGCACGACGAGGGCGAACTCGTCGCCAGACAGGTGCGCGGCCAGGGCGACCGACGGACCGAGAACGCTGAGGCGGCGCCCGACCTCGTGCAGCAGGTCGTTGCCGTGCTCGTGGCCGTAGGTGTCGTTGACCTGCTTGAACCGGTCGAGGTCGATGAGGACGAGCCCTAGCGGTTCCCCGAGCGAGAACGTGGCCTCGAGGTGGGTCCACAGGGCCCGCCGGTTCGGCAGGCCGGTCGTGTCGTTGCGCGTGGCCAGCCGGTGCCAGTGCGACCGGTCGCGGTCGCGGGCGGCCAGCGCCTGTCGCTGGTGATAAATGATCCGCCGCTGCCGGACGAGCAGTGCCGCTGCGACGGCGAGACCGGCGAGGACTCCGCCGGCCGCGGTCAGGTAGGAGGTCAGATGAGACACTCGATGTCGCTCCTTGTCGGTGAAGGAGCACCGGGGCGGGCGTGAGCCGCCAAGTTCGACGCCCGCCCCGGGCTACCAGATCAACGGGTTAGTTGGTTTTCGGGGCGAGTTGGAAGGCCGCTGGCTTCTCGACCACCTGGACGGCGAGGTTGTCGGCGACAAGCTTGTGCACGGCGTTGACGACCGCGCCCGCGCTGGCCTTGGCCGAGCCGCTGCCCTCATTGGCCTTGTCGATGGCCTTGCACAGCTGGCTGGTCTTGAACGCCTGGTCGGGATGAGCTTCGAGCACGTCGAGGATGGCCCCGCGCAGGCTGCCCTTGGACCGGCGTGGATTCCCGCCACCCGACGCGCTCGCAGCCTCGGCTGGGCTGCTGGGCCCGGTGGAGCCGTCGCTGCCTTCCGGGTCCGTGCTCGGCTCGGAATCTGCCTCACCAGATGTGTCGGCCGCGACCGGAGCCTCGGCGTCAGCCGGGGTGGCCTCGGCGTCGGTTGTCGCCTCGCTCAGGCCGCTGTCCGCCTGAGCCGGCTGGTCCTGTGGGGTCGGCCGATCCGCGTCGCTGTCCGGCGTTGGTGGGAGTGCGTCGTCCGGCTGGATGCCGGTTGACCCGTCGTCGGATTCCGCCGCTACGGCGGCGCCCGTCTCCTGCGCTGGTGCGGGGGGCTCGTCCGATCCCTGAGGCGCGTTCGCGTCGTCGTCGCTCGGTGCGGGTGCGTGGGGCGGGTCGCCGCTGGCGTCGGTCGTGGCGGCCGGCGGGTCGCCGCTGTCAGTGCTGGCCGCCGCGTTCGCGGTGTGCCGCCAGAGCGTGCGGCCGTCGGCGGCGCGGAACGGTTCGGCCTGGCCGTCTTCCTCCAGCTTGCGAAGCCGCTTGGTGGCCGTCGAGTAGCCGACGCCGGCGCGCTGTGCGATCGCGGCGGCCGTTTCCTGGCCGAGTTCTGCCAGAGCTGCGGCGACCTTGTCCAGGGCGCTGGGCGCCGGAGTCTGGCCGGTTGTGTGGTCCATCTGTCCTCCCCTTGGGGCTGCTGTTCGATATGCCGGGATGTGGCGTGCTTCCATGCACGCTTCGACGGCGCTTCGAGATCAAGTGCGATGACCGGATCCCGCCGACGCGTCGACGCTCGGCCGGGGCCTTGCGCGCCCCGTGGTGCTGGGTCGGGCGGCTACGGGTGGCCGAAGACGCGGTCGCAGCGGCTCGGGTCGACCGGGCGCCACGGCAGGCCCCAGCCGATCCGGTACCGCCCTGCGGTGGGCTGCACGAGGTGGACGCCGCCGCCGAGGGACACCGGCCGGGCGACGGTGAGGGTGTGCCCGTCGAAGTCGACGGTGTGCCAGTCACCGCCGACGTAGTTGCCCATCGCGGCGAACGTCTGGGCGAGGGCGGTCACCGCCTCGCGGTCGAGGGTGAGTTCGAAGGCGCCGTTCCACCAGCCGGTCACCGTCGCGAGGTAGCCCTCGTAGTAGCGGTGGAAGCCGGGGACCGGTTCGTAGCGCAGCCACCGGCCGGAGAACAGGGCCGTGCTGCCTCGCGGCGGCGTGTAGTCAGCAGTGGGCATCGGCCACCGCCACCGGCCACTCGACCGGGTCGAGCCGGGCACCCTGCGCTCGCGGGCGGCCGGGGCACCGCCACGGCGGAACCAGATCGGCTGGTCTCGGCCGGCGTGGCGCCGACCGGCCGGGGTCCGGGTCGCGGCGGCCGGCGCCCAGGTCGTCGAGGACCTGCCGCCGGCGCGGCGGGATCCCGCTAAGGTCGTAGCCTCCCCTGCGCACGCCGAAGCTGCGGTCGGTCAGTGCCGTGTCCCGCGGCGTGTCGGCGCCTTCGCCGGCGTGGGCGCTGCCGCTGGTCACTGCTGCTCCTCCGGGGGCTCAATGCCGGCGGTGGTGGCGGGCGATCCCTCCTCGCCTCTTCGCCCGGCGGAGGTGGTCAGGGCAGCGATCTTGCGTGCGCTGGACCAGGCGGCACCTGTCTCCTGCGCCGCCTGGGCGGACCAGTTGGCTGCGACCTGCAGCCACGTGCCGACGTCGATGACCTCGTCGCGTACCTCGCTGTCGTCGTCGAGGCCGGTGAAGTGTGCCTGGCTGGCCTGGTCGAGCAGGTAGGACCCGGTCTGTGCGTGCACCCGGGCGAGCAGCCGCGTGGTGCGGTGCAGGTGCCCGATCAGGGACGCGACGTCGGAGGGCGTCGGGAGGGCTAGCATCGCGCTGAATGGCCCGGTGGCCGTGTGCAGCCAGCGCATGAGGTGCTCGGCTGCGGTGATGGCGCTGCCCAGCCGGGCCGGGTTGTAGGGGCCCTCGATCGCGAACAGGTGGCCCATCGCGTCAATCCAGCTGCCGGTCTCACTGTCGACCGGGAGCCCGTCCTCGACGAAGGCCGCCTGGGCGTAGCTGCCGTCGGCAGCCGCGCAGATAGGCGTGTTGTCCGCCAGATGCCACCACGGGGCGGCGCCGCCGCGGTAGGCGCTGGTCCAGTCCTCGGCGGGCTGGTCTGTCACCGGCTCGGTGCACACGGGGCAGATCGGGAGTTGGGTCATGTTGCTTTGTCCCTTCAGACAGGGTGACGGCGGCGACCAGGGATTGGTCGCCGCTGGCTTTGGGTGGGGGTGTGACCACGACCTGGTGACAGGCGCTCGCCGGATCCGAGGCCGCGCTGGACCCGGAAGAGGGAAAGAGCGGCCGTCTCGCCCGGCCAAGTAGCGCAGTCGGCGCCCCCGCCTGGGGCGGCCGGCGGGCTCAGGCGAGGTGCGGCGCCTCGGACACGTGGATGGCCGGAACGGTTGCGCTGGTCATCGCAAGTGGCGATGGTCAAGGCACCATGGCCAGTGCTGCTTGCGGCGGAGCTGCTCGATGAGGTCGGTGCCTGGCCGGGCGCGACGGCAGGGGGCGATCAGTAGGTCGTCCCGGTCGTCGACGGGGTCGGCGTGCTGCGCCGCGGCTCGGCGAACTCCCGGACGGTGTCGGGGATGAGCGTGAACCGGGAGACCGGAGTCTCATGCTGGGCCGGTCCCCTCCCACTCCGAGAGCGGGGCGTGAAGTGGTTGGCGGAGCCGACCGGGCAGCAGCGCGCCTCCTTCGGGTACACCGATGGCGGCTGCTGGCCCGGCCGGTTCCGGCAGGTGTGTCAGCGCGGGGCGTGGAAGCGCCCGCGGCCGACGCCGGGGATGACGGTGTCGTCGAGGTAGTCGACGACGAAGGTGCTCCAGCCGGCGTCGACGCCGGACTGGATGAGGTGCAGCAGGTGGTGCTGCGGCCCGTACAGCGGGATGTCGCCGAGACGGCCCGGGTGCAGCCGTCGGTAGCGCCTGCCGGTGAGCTCACCGGCGAGCACCGGTGTCTCCCGCCAGCCAGCGAGGCTGGAAGTGACGGGACGCAGGCGGTGACTGTCGCCCGTGTAGGTGCTGGCGCCGGTCAGATAGATCTGGTGGAACTCGTCGTGCATTACGCGCAGCGCCGGTGGCGCCGGGTGGGGTGCCTCGCCGTTCGCCGCGCTGCGGCGCTGGGCGCGGACGCAGGCGTCGGCGAGGTGCTCGACCTCGTCGAGCAGGAACATGACGCGGCCCATCAGGGGTGTTTCCTTCCTGTCCGGCGGGGTCAGAGTGCGACGGCGAGCAGTCGCTGGTCGGGGTCGATGGCAGCGAGCAGGCGGTTGGCCTGGTCGAGGTAGGTCACCCGGTCGGCCATGGCGTCGCTGGCCGGGGCCAGCTTCGCCCCTTCGGCGGTGATCAGCGCGTCGCCCGCTAGGGCGGTCAGGGCGCTGTGGTGCTGGTAGGCCATGCAGCCGGCCTGGTACATCTCCAGTTCGTTGAGGGCGATTTGCCCGGCGCCGTAGGTGGCGGCGTTGTGCATCCGGATCGCGTTGACCCGGGGCTGGTTGGTGAAGTCCGCTACGGCCTTGTCCCGCGGGTACTCCTGCGGGTTCGCCAGGTGGCGGGCCTCGTAGACGTGCCACGGATTGGCGTTGCGGGTGCCGTGCACGGCGCGGTTGAACAGTTGGTGGCGGATGCCCGCCCCGACGGCGGCGGCGTGGCGCATGCCGGTCAGGTCGAGCAGTCGCGCCGGTCCGCCGGCGCAGTAGGCAGGACGGCCCTTACGCAGTCCGAACATCTGGCTGCGCTGCCACAAGTGCACCGCGGGGCTGGCCCAGAAGCGGGGCGACAGCGTGCCCTGCACGCCGAAGTTGCGGTCGAGCTGGTGTGCGGTCAGGGACTCGCGGGGCAGGTCGCTCGGCACACAGACGATCATGGTGCGGATCGTCGCCGCCGAAGTGACAGCAGGCTCGGTGACCTTGCGGGTCGCGTTCTTGGCCATGAGGTGTCCTCCTTGTGAGGTGGGCGCGTCAGGGCGCGCGGAGATGACCGGCCCACTGGGTGCGTGGGTCGGTTGCGGGGAAGGTGTGGTGCGGGTTGGTGCGGTGCGACCTGGGGTCGCCGCGCGGCGCGGCGCCGACCGGCCCCGGGTGGGGCG
>NZ_LEKG01000125.1:0-22761 GCF_001029515.1 Micromonospora sp. RV43
GCCCCGCCGGTCAAGCGTGATTCGACCCTCGTTCTGCCCGCCTTATGGCGGTGTTGCTGCGACGATGCAGGACGTGGGATCCACGAACATGATGAAGCCATCGAGGACCCGCCACGCGGTGGCGTCCGAGGCCACCGGCCCGAACAAGCCCGGCTGCTGCCGCAACACCGCCAGATCGCTGATGGCCTCACCGCCATCGGCCAGCAACACGGCCAGATCGACCGCGACCCGGCCCGGTTCATGCGCCGACCGGCGCACCCGCTCCAGCCCCAACGCCTGAACGAAACCGCTGGTCAACCCGGTCCTGTCAGCCAGATCCGCGAGCAGACGAGTGCCGGCATGCCCGACCACACCCCGAGCCCCACCGGTGACCACAACCTTCGGACGCGTGCCGGTACTCTGCACCCTGGAAGTGCCTTCCGAAACGGACGAACAGGACCCTAGACAAGTCCCATCGTTCCAGATCAGAAGGCACTTCACGTTCCCGGCCACCGCCACCGGGCCGCCCTTACTGAAGGGCCGAGGTTAGCCGAGCGCGAGCCAATCGGCGCGAGTTGCAGCTCAGCGAACAGCGTTTCCGTAAGGTCTTTGACCACTCCCGCATTGGCATGGCCTTGACCGACCCGAGCGGCCGGTTCCTGCGCGTCAATCCGGCGATGTGTCAGATGCTCGGCTACCCCGAAGGGCAGCTGGTCGGCCGGCATTCGCCGATATCAGTCACCCCGACGACACCGCGGTCGGTGTCACGGGGCTGCGCGACTGCCTTGCCGGGCGCATCGACGGCTTCGACATGGACAAGCGGTACCGGCATGCCGAGGGCCGTGACGTGGAGGCGTCGGTGACCACCGCGCTGCTGCGCGATGAGCACGGTGAGGCGCAGCACTTCGCCACGCAGATCATCGACGTCACCGAACGCCGCGCGCTGGAGCGCGCCCGGCAGGCCAACGAAGCGGAACTGGCCGACCGGGCGGAGCGGTTGCAGCAGGCCAACACGCAGATGGTCGACTTCCTCGCCATGCTCTCGCACGACGTGCGACAGCCACTGACCGGCATGGTTTCCGCCTCCGAGATGCTGCTCGACGACTGGGCCAGCACCGACGACGACGTCAAACACCGCTACGTGCAGCGCATCAACGCCTCCGGGCATCGCGCCGACGCCATCGTCACCGGAATCCTCACCCTTGCCCAACTCGACGCCGGCGCGGTCACCGCCCGCCCGGTGCGCGTGGACGTGTCCCAGGCAGTGCGCCAAGCCGTAGTGGCCCTCAACCACGAGGGCGACTACCCGATCACGGTCTCCGCACCCGACGAGGCAACCGGGTTCGCCGCCCCGCCCACCTGCAACTGATGCTGGGCAACCTGCTCGGCAACGCCGTCAAGTACGGCAGACCCCCGGTCGACGTGACCGTGCGAGGCGGCGCCGACCGTGTACACATCCGCATCAGCGACCACGGCGAAGGCGTCCCGGCCGAATTCATACCCCGGCTGTTCGACCGCTTCGCCCGCGCCGACACCGGCGTAGCCACCGTCAAGCCTGGCACCGGCCTCGGCCTGTACTTCGTGCGCCAACTCGCCCAGGCCAACGCCCTGAGCATCGACTACCAGCCCAACCAGCCGCGCGGCGCCACCTTCATCCTCGCCCTGCCGACCGCCGCACCACCGCCTGCCGACCTGCACGCCGGCTCACGACTTCCCGTAGCCCTCGCTCAGCCCACCTCGTAACCTGGCGCAGGCCTCACCACGGTACTGACCACACACGACCGCCGCAGTGGAGCGTCATCCGGCCGTTGATTGTGTGCGTCGTGCCTCGCGTGGGCCCTGCCAGGTGTGGAGGATGCGGGCGGCGAGGGGTCCGGCGACGGCGAGGATCAGCACGTAGGTTGCCGCCAGCGGAGCGAACCGGGCGTCCAATGCCACCGCTCCGGAAGCTGCGGCGGTGGTGACCAGGCCGGCGATCACGATGGAGAACTCGCCGCGGGGGATCAGGGCCACGCCGGCGCGCAGCCGGCCGGTACGGCCAATACCGGCGTGCCCAGCGGCCCACCAGCCGGTGGCGATCTTGGTGGCTGCTGTGACCAGCGCCAACGCTACGGCCAGCTGGAGCACCGTGGGGATCACTCGAGGGTCGGTCTGCAGGCCGAAGAAGACGAAGAAGACCGCGGCGAACAGGTCGCGCAGCGGCCGCAGCAGGTCGCTTGCCTGGTGCGCGACCGGTCCGGACAGGCTGACCCCGACCAAGAAGGCCCCGACGGTGGCCGAAACGTTGAGCTGGGTAGCGAGGCCGCCCACCAACAGGGCCAGGCCAAGCACGCGCAGCAACAGCACCTCGTCGTTAGGGGCGAACACCAGCCGGGCGACGGCACCGGGCAGCCGTATCGCCACGGCGAACACCACCACCACCGCCGCCAACGCGGCGGCCAGGCTCGCGGTCGCCGCGAGCACGCCCAGCCCGGACAGCAGCGCGGTGAGCGCGGGAAGGTAGCCGGCCATCATGACGTCCTCGAAGACCAGCACCGATATGATCGCCGGGGTCTCCCGGTTGCCCATGTGCCCCAGGTCGGACAGCATCTTCGCCACGATCCCGGACGACGACACGTAGGTGATCCCGGCCAGTGCCACCGCGGCAACCGGTCCCCATCCCAGCAGCAAGGCCAGCGCGGCACCTGGCAGAGCGTTGAGCAGCACATCGACCAGCCCGGCGGGCGCGTGATGGCGCAGCCCGGCGACGAGTTCGTCCGCGCCGTACTCCAGGCCCAGGGCAAGCAGCAGCAGCACAGCGCCCAGTTCGGCGCCCATGGCCACGAACTGCCGACCCTGCTCGCCGTCGAGCACCGACACCACGCCGTGCGGTCCGAACGCCAGCCCGGCCAGCAGATACAGCGGGACCGGTGACAGCTGCAGCCGGTGCGCCGCCCATCCGAGCACGCCGAGACCGAAGAACCACCGCCCCGAGATCGAGCAACAGCTGCGCCGTGCCACCGGCGCCAGCAGCGGCGAGGTGCACGGCGGCGTCTATGGCCGGTCCTCCATCAACCGCCACCTCCGCTGATGGGTTCGTGCCCCGGACCGGATCTCCTCCGGTGGCAGCGCCAACAGCTCACCGACGACCACCCGCTCGTCAGGCTGCAGCGTCACGCTGTCACACACGGTGTCGGGATCCTCGGCGTGGTAGAGCACCAGCTCGGCCACACCGTCACGGTGCATCACCACACCCAGCTGACGGCCGCCGTCCAAGCAGACATCGAAGCGGCTACCCAGTCCGGGCAGCGGCGTCTCATGTACGTCCACGCTTGCCGTGTACCCCGATGACGGCTGGTCAACCGATCCGCTGCGAGGCACAAGCGACGCCCGCCGCGGACATGAAGTGCCGGACCTTGATGGCGCCCGGCCGTCGCCATCAGCTGCCTGTCCTGACGACGGCCCTGGCCGGCCCGGTCCCGTCGAAGACCGATACCGGCGTTTCGCATCGATGAGTGCGGGTAGCCAGCTGACCGCACGCCGTTGCCAACCGAGGACTTTTCACAGGGAGGTACGACAGATGGCGCAGTTGCTGGTGTTCGGGGTGGACAGCCCGGGAAACCGCGGAGAAGGTGTTCGACCTGGCCGGTGAACTGAGCCGGCAGGAACTGCTGGAGCTGGCCGACGCAGCCTGGGTCGAGCGCACCCCGGACGGCAAGGTCAAGCTGCACCAGTCGGTGAACGTGACCGCTGCCGGAGCCGGCTACGGCGCGACCAGCGGCGCGCTCTGGGGCACCCTCATCGGGCTGCTCTTCCTGAATCCGTTAGCGGGCGCCATCGTCGGCGCGGGCGTCGGCGCGAGCACCGGAGCGGTGACCGGGGCGCTGACCGACATCGGCATCCGCGACGACCTCATCAAGGAAGTCGGCCAGACGCTGCAGCCCGGCAAGGCAGCGGTCTTCTTCCTCGCCCGCAACGCCACCGTGGACCGGGTGATCGAGGCCATCCGCCCGTACAACCCGACCGTCATCCAGACCAACCTGAGCCGCGACTCCGAACGCGAGCTCATCGAGCAGTTGCAGCGGAACCACCCCGTCGGTTCACCGGCCGCAGCCGGACAGTGAACCTGGCTGACCTACCGCGTAGGGCGACGGGTCAAGGACGCCCGGGCTGGTAGCCGCGCCTCCGGCATGGGGTTGGGGTGCGCCGCGGCGGAGCCGTCGAACGCCCTGCCCGTGGGCACGTGCCCGCGTGGGGTGTCGGCAGCGGCGAGGAAAAGCCTGCCGCTGCCGACACCGGCGTAACAGCTTGGAGGGGTGTACCGATGGGCGGATGTGCCCGACGACGTCTCGCGTGACGCTCAACCTGCGTGACCGTCGAGCCGACGTCGCCGCCAAGCGAGCGAGTAGCGGTACCTTCGTCGTCGGACGTCGTCGCGTGCTGAGGCCGGTGATCCTCGGTGTGCCGCCGCCGCACGGAGGCGCCTGGATCGTGTGATCAGTACGCATGCGACCAACGCACGGTGAAGAATTGAACCGGACGAAGACCTGTGCTCCGACACCGTCTCCGGTCGGCCGGGGGCTGAGCAGCTTTACGAAGGGGTGAGTTATGCGCCGCTTCGCCAACGGCGTGAAGACCGCAGCCCTACTCGGCCTGCTGACCGCCATGATCCTATTGGTCGGGCGGTGGCTGGGCGGCAGCACCGGCCTGGTCATCGCCGCAGTGGTGTCGCTGGCCATGAACGCCGGCGCCTACTTCTACTCCGACAAGATCGCCTTGCGGGCGATGCGGGCGCAGCCGCTGAGCCAGGCGGAGGCGCCGCAGCTGTACGAGATGGTCGCCGAACTCGCCGCACGAGCCGGCCAGCCGATGCCCAGGCTGTACATCAGCTTCACCGGGCAACCGAATGCGTTCGCCACCGGCCGCAACCCGCGCCGCGCCGCGGTCTGCGTCACCCACGGCATCACGCAGCTGCTGACCCCGCGCGAGCTACGGGCGGTGCTCGGTCACGAACTGGCCCACGTCTACAACCGCGACATCTTGATCTCCAGCGTCGCCGCGGCCCTGGCCGGGATCCTGACGATGCTCGCCGATCTGGCCTGGTTCCTGCCGGTCACCGCCCCGTCCGACGACGGCGAGGACAACGGCCACGGCATGCTGGCCGCACTGCTCATGCTCATCCTCGGCCCCCTCTCGGCCACACTGATCCAGCTGGCGATCAGCCGCAGCCGTGAATTCGCCGCCGACGCCGACGGTGCCACCCTCACCGACGACCCCCTCGCCCTGGCCAGCGCTCTGCGCAAGATCCACGCCGGAACACAGATGCTGCCCCTTCCCGCAGACAGCCAACTCACCAGCACCGCGCACCTCATGATCGCCAACCCGCTGCGCGGCGAAGGACTGGCGGCACTGTTCTCCACCCACCCGCCCATGCCCGAACGCATCGCCCGGCTCGAAGAGATGGCGGCGCACCGGCCGACCCACCGATAACCGTCCGCCACGCCCGCGCCGCGTCGACATCGTTTCCGGCCGTGCGTCGTGCATGCCCGCGTCGTGACGAGTCGCGTGCCTGGTGCACGCCCGGAGGCCGACCTCAAGACTTCATAAGCGTCCCCGGCGACCGCCGGGCCCGCGGGCCGCTCCCTCAGCGCACCCTGGGCGACGTCGCTGACCCGCTCGGGTGCCCGGTACGCGCCAGGTACTCGTGTACCAGACGGAGCGCCATCCCTACCTTCACCGACCGCGGATGCGACGCGTTTAATCGAGCCGTTGCGCACGGCACCCACTGCGAACACTCCCGTCTGCTCATCGGGGTAATGACGGGTTCAACGTCTGACCGCCATGGAGTTGACTATGCCTGACGTGCGAGAACTGTTGAGGGTGCGACCCGAGTCTGCGCTGGCCGATATCGACCCACGGAGCACCCCCGGCCTGCCCGACACCTCTGCCGGGGGCGGCGACCCCAAACGGTGGTCGAGAACCGAAGTGGCCGCCATCTCACAGCAGCTGGCGGACTATCAGGAGAAGCTGTTCGCCGCCGCCAAGGCAGGAGCCACCACCAAGCGGGTGCTGCTGGTGCTGCAGGCCATGGACTGCGGTGGCAAGGACGGCACCGTCCGCAACGTCACCCAAGGCATGAGCCCCGCCGGGATGAAAGCGGTCAGCTTCGGCCCGCCGACCGAGGAGGAACGCCGCCACGACTTCCTGTGGCGCATCCACCGAGCGCTGCCCGCACCCGGCTACGTGGGCATCTTCAACCGCTCGCACTACGAGGACGTGCTCATCGTGCGCGTGCACGACCTCGTCGACAAGGACGTGTGGTCGCAGCGCTACGACCTGATCAACCAGTTCGAGTCCGAGGAGGCCGCCGACGGGCTGACCATGGTCAAGGTCATGCTGCACATCTCCAAGGACGAGCAGAAGAAGCGACTGCTCGCCCGCCTGGACGACCCGACCAAACACTGGAAGTACAACCCCGGAGACCTGGCCGAACGCGCCCGCTGGGACGACTACCAGCAGGCCTACCAGGACGCGCTCACCCGATGCAGCAGCAGCGCCGCACCGTGGTACGTCGTGCCCGCCGACCGCAAGTGGTACCGCAACTGGGCCGTCGCCACCCTGCTGCGCCACACCTTCGCCGACATCGACCCGCAGTACCCCGAACCCGACTTCGACGTCACCGCCGAACGCGCCAAGCTACTCGCCGCCCCGTGACAGCCCGAGCAGGATCTCGACCATGACCAACATCCCCGGCAGACAGGACCAGCCCTCAGGTCTCCTCGCCGCTCAGATCCCCACGCGCCACACCCGAACAAACGACCGTCATCCATGATCGCCACGCATGATCCGCGGGACAGAACCTAGGCGGACGCCCCGGCCACGCGCGAGCATGCTTTACCGTGTTCAGCCAGCGGGAGCGGGGCGGCAGCATGCCGACGCTGCGGACCGGCGGTCTGTCCCGGGGTCATGTGGTCGTCTCGTACTGACGGGTAGATGAGTGGGCATGAAGGACTCGCGGTCACGGCGACGATCGACGAAGGGGTGGGTGCCATGACGGATGCGGCACGGTCGGCCGGCGTGGATGACCCGCAGCATGCGCCGTTGCTGCCGGTGCGGCCGGATGATGCGGCTGGGGTCTCTGGGGTGGTCGATTGCTCTGTGTATGAGCATGGGCGGCGGCGTGCCGGCACGGTGGCGCTGTCACAGCTGGGCTCCGCGGTGTCGGCCGACGAGGGGTTCGTGTGGGTCAGTCTGCACGAGCCGGGGGCCGGGCAGATGGCCGCGGTCGGCGGGCAGCTGCGGCTTCCGGAGCTCGCTGTTGAGGATGCGGTGCAGGCGCATCAGCGGCCGAAGCTGGAGACCTACGACGAGCAGGTGTTCGCCGTGATCAAGCCGGTGCGCTATCTCGGCGACGGCAAGGACCTAGAGTCCAGCGAGATTTCCGTGTTCGTCGGGGCGGGATATGTGGTGACGGTGCAGCACGGGGACAGCGGCGCGGTCGAGCTGGTCCGCCGGGAACTCGACCAGAATGGGGCGGCGCTGGCCGATTTCGGCCCGGCTGGGGTGCTGCACCGGCTGGTGGATCTGGTCGTCGACGAGTACCAGACCGTGCTGCAAGCCTTGGGGATGGAGATCGACGAGGTGGAGCAGCGGGTCTTCGGCCGCGACGACGGCGATCACGCCGAATGCGTCTATCAGCTCAAGCAGTACATGGCCGAACTGCGCCGGGCGGTCGCGCCGCTGATCTCGCCACTGCAGCGGCTCGCCGCCGGTGCCGTGCCGCAAGTACCGCGACAGCTGACCCCGTACTTCCGCGACGTGCACGACCATGTGCAGCGGGCGGCCGATGCGGTGGAGGCCGCTGACCGGCTGCTGTCCGATGTGCTGCAGGCTGACCTGTCCCGGATCAGTGTGCGGCAGAACGAGATCGCGCTGCGGCAGAATGAGGTCGCCGCCCGGCAGAACGAGGACATGCGCAAGATCTCGGCGTGGGCGGCGATCGGGCTGGTGCCGACCGCGGTCGCCGGGATCTACGGTATGAACTTCGAGAACATGCCGGAGCTGCGCACGCAGTACGGCTACTACGTCGTCCTTGCTGTCATCGTCTCGTCCTGCCTGCTGTTGTACCGGCTGTTCCGCCGTAACGGATGGCTCTGATCCCGAGTTGGCGCGGTGTCTCGACCCGGTCGGTGTTCGCGGCTGGGATCGGTCGCAATTGTGCGCATGGCCGCCGATGAGGCGGGTACGCGGGCTGGTACCGACAGCGAGTGTGGAGGTCATGGCGATGTTGATGCGTACCGATCCGTTCCAGCAACTCGACCGTCTGATGCAGCAGGTGGCGGGCACGGCGGCGCGGCCGGCGATGATGCCGATGGACGCGTGGCGTGAGGGCCAGGAGTTCGTGGTCCAGTTCGACCTGCCGGGCGTGGACCCCGACGGTATCGACCTGACGGTGGAACGCAACGTGCTCAGCGTGCGGGCGGAGAAGCGGCGCTCGGCCGGCGAGGGCGCCGAGCTTGCCATTAGTGAGCGCCCGGTTGGGGTGTTCACCCGGCAGCTGTTCCTCGGCGACACCCTGGACGCCGGCACGCTGACCGCGAACTACGACGCCGGTGTGCTGACGTTGCGGATCCCGGTCGCGGAGCAGGCCAAGCCGCGCAGGATCTCCGTCGGCAGCAGCGGCGCCGGGGGCAAGGAGATCACCGGCGAGGTCAAGGAAAGCTGATCAGGCAAAACGGTGCCGCACCGCGGAACTTCGCGGTCCGGCACCGCTTCTCTTGAGGGTCTACCGCAGCCTTGAGCGTCTACTGCAGTTGGCCGCCGGCGCGGCCTCGGCCGGGCGCGGTCGGCGTGTCGAGCAGCTGGACGGCTTGGGCGGCGACCTCGGCGTCGACGAGCACGTCGTAGCTGTCGGCGCGCATGCCGGCGATGGAGCTGAAGTCGCGGCGGCCGCCGGTCAGGGCGTGTCCGAGCATGCCGAGCAGCGCACCGACGACGGCGCCGAAGATGGCGCCGTAAAGGGCGAGTAGCAGGCTGGAGATCAGCGGGTTGACCCAGTCGAAGAGGCCGAACAGCCACCCGAACAGCGCGCCGAGGATGGCGCCGGAGACGGCGCCTTGGGCGGCGGAGCGCCAGATGGTCAGCCGGCCGGTGACCTGTTCGAAGCTGGACAGGCCACGGCCGACGATGGCGGTGCGCCCGACCGGGAATTTCTGGTCGGAGAGGTAGTCCACGGCGCGTTCGGCCTCGGCGTAGCTGGCGTAGGAGGCGACGACGACCTGCCCGCCGGTGAATCCGGCCGGCGTGGGTGGGGTGGTGACGGGTGGGCGGTCGTAGTGCGGCTGCACCATGACGGTGGCTCCTTCACATCGATGTCTGGCCGCGACCGTGTTCCCGTTCCGGCTGGGTTGTAATCGTCCGGATGCGGGCATCACGGCCCGCGTGAACGGCCCGGCCTGATCATCAGGAGCGCGGTGGCGGAGTGTAGAGCGCACGCCGGTGGGGTAGTGCGGCAGTCGTGGAGGGCGGACATCGGCAGCGACGGGCGGGCCTGCGGGCGATCATGGGTACGGTTCTGCTGCTCGTACTGGCGGTGGCGGGCTGCTCGGGCGGCGACGGTGGCGGGCAGCGCAGTATCACCGACATCGTTCGGGAGGCGATCGAGCAGGCCAAAGACCGCCGCGACGACACCTCCGGCGACGCTCCGCGGCCGGCTGACCCGCAACCGTCGATCGGCACCGACGCGCGCACCTCGTTCGACTACGCCGCCTATGAGCGGACCATCTCGGCGGTGCTCGGGTTGCTGGAGCAGTACTGGTCCCAGACGCTGCCGACGCTCGGCGCCGCCTACAGCAGCCCCAAGGGCTATACCTATTACCGCTCGGACCAGGGCGGGGGCCCGGCGTGCGGGCCGGAGCCCGCGCCGGCGAACAACGCGTTCTACTGCCCCGTGGGGGACTTCATCGCCTGGGACGAGTCCGGGCTGATGATCCCGTACTACGTCGGTGGTGGGGACTTCGCCGCCGCGTTCGTGCTGGCTCACGAGTTCGGGCACGCCATGCAGGCCCGCCTGCCGAAGCAGGAACAGCTCGGGGTGCTGCGGGAGCTGCAGGCCGACTGCTTCGCCGGGGCCTGGGCGGCCTGGGTGGCGGAACGGGATCTGATCAACGCCGGTGACCTGGACGAGGCGACCCTGGCGGTGTTCATCGCCCGCGACATCCCCGGCACGCCGTGGACGGACCCGGCCGCGCACGGCACCGGATTCGAACGGACCCGGGCCTTCGGCGACGGGTTCGCCTCCGGCGCCAAGGTCTGCTACCCGGCACCCGGCGAACAGTGGATCATCCCGCAACGCTGACCGCCGTCCGCAGGGCGGCGCACTGGGCGCGAAAGCTTGGTTAGCCTACCCGAGCGCGGGTAGGCAGCCGCATCGTGTGACGACGAGGCGGGGGTCTTGCTCATGACTGTCAGCATGTTCGACGCGGTCCGCAACGGTGAGGCCAGGCAGGGGCACGCTGACGGCCGGCCTGGGTTCGTCGACCGCCGCGGCCGGGTGGTGTCCACGGCGGTGTGGCAGCGGCTGTCCGAGCGTCCCGACTACACCCTGGTCGCGCTCGACCATGCCGTCTCGCAGGGCGGGCCGGTGCAGGTGCACACCTTCTGGCTCGGCGTAGCCGGCCCCGACGAACTCATCTCCCGCACCGTGACCTCCGATGGTCACGCGTTGCTTGGCTGGGGTTGGCGCTGCGAGGCCGACGCGCGGGAAGGCCACGCTGCGGTGTGTGCGTGGCTGTGCGGCGAGACCGAGCAGCCGGCCGGGCTCCTCCGGGCGCCGGCCGGCGCGACGCTCGTTGAGCATCCCGAAAAAAGGTTGAGTCGATGTCGCTCAACTTGGGAATGTGGGCGGCGGCACAGGCGTCTTTTCAGGTGTGCGGGTCACCGGCCGAGCGCCGAAGACCTGGTGAGATCTTGATCTTTGGAGGTGCTTGAGTCATGGCGACGTCGATGGTTCCGGTTTCTCGCTCGTCGAGCGCGGTGGGCCGGTGGGATCCGTGGCGGGAGTTGGACGAGCTGCGTGCGCGGGTGGACCAGTTGATGACCGGGGTGTTGTCCTCGGTGGCCGCCGGTGAGGGCGCCGGCGGGTGGACGCCGCTGGCCGATGTCACCGAGACCGACGACGCGTACCTGGTCGAGGTGGACGTGCCGGGTGTGAAGCGTGACGACATCAGCGTCGAGGCCACCGGTCACGACCTGGCCATCACCGGCGAGATCAAGCGGAAGGAGCGCACCGGGCTGCTGCGCAGCCGCACCCGCCGGATCGGCCGGTTCGAGTACCGGCTGAGCATGCCGGCGGACGTGGACGCCGACGCGATCACCGCCGAGGTGTCCGACGGGGTGCTGACCGTTCGGGTGCCCAAGAGTGAGGCGGCCAAGCCGCGCCGCATCGAGATCACCAGCCGGTAAGGACATCGCCGTCCCGGTGCCGCCGCAGCCGCGGTTGCACCGGGTGGCGCAGCGCGAAAGGACGAGAGCGGATGGCTGACGTCGCGGCCTGCCCCAATTGTGGCCAGCGCAATCGGGTACAGCCGGCGGCGTCGGGCACGCCGGTGTGCGGCCGGTGCCGCGCGGCGCTGCCGTGGATCGCCGACGCGGGCGACGACACCTTCACCGAGGTGGTGGAACGGTCACCGTTGCCGGTGATCGTGGATCTGTGGGCGCCGTGGTGCGGGCCGTGCCGGATGGTCGGGCCTGCGCTGGAGCAGGTGGCCCGTGACCTGGCCGGGCGGGTCAAGCTGGTCAAGGTCAACGTGGACACGGCGCCGCGGCTGTCGCAGCGCTTCGCCGTGCAGGCCGTGCCGACGCTGATGGTGGTCGCCGGTGGACAGGTCAAGGCCCGCCAGTCCGGCGCCGCGCCCGCCCCGGCGTTGCGCCGCTGGGTAGAGTAGGCGCTCGCGTCCTGACTCCAGGGGACGTGTGCGCCGCAGGCGGGGCTGAACGCATATGGGTCGTCGGCACGCCCGACGACGACATGGACAGGAATTTGCCAAGGATCGGTCGCTGCGACGTTCGACTCGCAGCGCAGCGGCTAGCCGCGCCCTTACCGAAAGGGCCGGGGTTGTGAGGAGGATTGATCATGGGACGCGCCGTAGGTATCGACTTGGGCACCACGAACTCGGTGGTCGCCGTCTACGAGGGCGGCCAGCCCCAGGTGATCGCCAACGCGGAAGGAAGTCGCACGACGCCGTCAGTGGTGGCGTTCACCGACAATGGTGAGCGGCTGGTCGGTCAGCTGGCCCGACGGCAGGCGGTGCTGAACCCGAAGGGCACGATCTCGTCGGCGAAGCGGTTCATCGGCCGCCGCTTCGACGAAGTGAAGACTGAGGCCGACCAGGTGTCCTACGAGGTCACGTCCGGCCCCGAGGGCGCGGTGCGGTTCAGTGTGCGGGGTAAGCAGTACGCGCCGGAGGAGATCAGCGCGCAGGTGTTGCGCAAGCTGGCCGACGACGCGGCCAAGCACCTCGGGGAGAAGGTCACGGACGCGGTGATCACCGTGCCGGCGTACTTCAACGACGCGCAGCGGCAGGCCACCAAGGCCGCGGGGCGGATCGCCGGGCTCAACGTGCTGCGGATCATCAACGAGCCGACCGCGGCCGCTTTGGCGTACGGGCTGGACAAGAAGGGCCACGAGACGGTGCTGGTGTTCGACCTCGGCGGTGGCACGTTCGACGTCAGCATCCTCGACGTCGGCGACGGCGTGGTCGAGGTGCGCTCCACCGCCGGCGACACGCACCTGGGTGGTGATGACTTCGACCGCCGCCTGGTCGACCATTTGGCCGAGGGGTTCCAGCGCGACAACGGCATCGACCTGCGCCGCGACGCGCAGGCGTTGCAGCGGCTCTACGAGGCGGCCGAGAAGGCCAAGGTGGAGCTGTCGTCGGTGGCGCAGACCAGCATCAACCTGCCGTTCATCACCGCCGACGCGTCCGGACCGAAGCACCTGGTGACCACGGTGACCCGGGCGATGTTCGAGCAGCTGACCGCCGACCTGGTGGAACGCTGCCTGGGTCCAGTGCGGCAGGCTCTGGCCGACGCGCAGGTCAGCGAGAACGACCTGGACGAGGTGATCCTGGTCGGCGGGTCCACGCGGATCCCGGCGGTGCAGCAGCTGGTCAAGCGGCTGACCGGCGGCAAGGAGCCGAACATGTCGGTCAACCCCGACGAGGTCGTCGCGCTCGGCGCCGCGGTGCAGGCCGCCGTCCTGCAGGGCGACGTCAAGGACGTCCTGCTGCTGGATGTGACCCCGCTGTCGCTGGGCGTGGAGACCCTGGGCGGGCTGATGACGAAGCTCATCGAGCGCAACACCACCGTCCCGACCCGGCGCAGCGAAACCTTCACCACCGCCGAGGACAACCAGCCGGCCGTCGACGTGGTGGTGCTGCAGGGTGAGCGGGAGAAGGCGGCCGACAACCGGGTGCTGGGCCGGCTGCGGCTGGAGAACATCCCGCCGGCGCCGCGCGGTGTGCCGCAGATCGAGGTCACCTTCGACATCGACGCCAACGGCATCCTCAACGTCTCGGCCAAGGACCAGGCTTCTGGCGCGGAGCAGAAGATCACCATTTCCGGCAGCGGCACGCTGGATGAGTCCGAGGTGCAGCGGATGGTGGCTGACGCCGAACGCCATCGGGCGGAGGACGCCCGGCTGCGTGAGGCCGTCGACGCGCGCAACACCCTCGACTCGGCCGCCTACCAGGTGGAACGGCGCCTGACTGAGCTCGGCGACTCCGTCGCCGTGCACGACAAGGCCCGCGCCGAGATGCTCGTCGCCGACGCCCGGCAGGCGATCAAGGACGAGGCGCCGCTGGAGCGGGTCCGCAGCCTGACGGCTGACCTGCAGCAGATGCTGCACGGCCTCGCCGCCACCGGCAGCGGTGGCGCCCCGGCCGGCGGGTACGGCCCGACCGGCGGCACTGCTGGCAGCGGCGGTGGTGCCGCCCCTGGCGGTGACGACGTGATCGACGCCGACTACACCCCGACCAACTGACATCTGCCGATGAGGTGAGGCAACGATGAGCACCCCTTCGGACACCACACCGCAGCACGACACCAGCCCCGCCGAGGGGCCGGCCACGACGGAGGAAGGGCAGGCCGGCGCTGCGGCGCCGGCCCCGCCTGACGCCGAGTCCGGCCCGTCGGCGGCGGAGCTGGAGGACCGGTGGCGACGCGCCGTCGCCGAGATCGACAACCAGCGCAAGCGGTACGAGCGGCAGCTGGCCGAGCAGGCCCGCGCGGAGCGGGCGCGGACCGCGGCGGCGTTCCTGCCGGTCCTGGACAACTTGGAGCTGGCCCTGCAGCACGCCGAAGCGGACCCGGCAGCGATTCTGGCCGGAGTGACAGCCGTGCACGCCCAGGCTCTGGGTGTGCTGAGCGGGCTCGGCTACCAGCGCATCGGCGATGTGGGAGAACGTTTCGATCCGGCCCGCCACGAAGCCGCGCAGGCGGTGCCCGCCGCAGGCGGCGTCGAGCCCGGCACGGTCGCAGCGGTGCTGCGCCCCGGCTACACCGACGCGAACGGCACGCTGCTGCGCCCCGCAGTGGTGGCGGTGGCCCGCAACAACGACTAGGAGCACACGACGGTGGCCACGACGACAGGCGACTACTACCAGGTCCTCGGCGTCGACCGAGGTGCGAGCCAGGACGAGATCCAGCGCGCCTACCGCAAATTGGCCCGCACCTACCATCCCGACATCAACAAGGATCCCGGCGCTGAGGACACCTTCAAACGGATCAACGAGGCGTACGAGGTCCTGTCGGATCCAAAGAAACGTGCCCGCTACGACAAGTTCGGTGAGCACTGGCGGCAGGTGCCTGAGGACTACGACGGCCCGATGCCCGGCAGAGGACCCTTCAACGGCGGTGGTCCGGGTTTCCGTTCCGGTGGCGGGCCGGGCTTCGGCGGCCGGCGGGTCTACGTCAACACCGACGGCGCAGGGTTCGACGACGCCGACCTGGGGGGCGTCGACATCGACGATCTGCTCGGTGGCCTGTTCGGCGGCCGGGGCGGGTTCGGCGGCCGGGTGTCCGCCCCGGGCGCGGACACCGAAGCCGAGATCGAGCTGTCCGTGGAAGATGCGTTCACAGGCGGCCGGCGCACCATCACCCTGCACACGCCGGGCGGCGCCCGTAGCTACGAGGTCAACATCCCGGCAGGGGTCAGCGACGGGCAGCGCATCCGCCTGGCCGGGCAAGGCTCCGCCGGGCTCGGCGGCGGCCCGCGCGGCGACCTGTACCTGCGGGTGCGGCTGGCGCCGCATCCGCGGTACCGGGTGAGCGGCCGTGACATCACCGTGGACCTGCCGGTGACGCCGTGGGAGGCGGCCCTCGGTGCGAGCGTGCCGGTCGACACCCCGGGCGGGCGGGTCGACGTCAAAGTGCCCGCCGGGTCGTCCACCGGCCGTCGGCTGCGGCTCCGTGGCCGCGGCATGCCCAACCCGCGCGGCGGCGCCGGTGACCTGTACGCCGAGGTCAAAGTCATGGTCCCGGACCGGCTCACCGACGCCGAACGCGACCTGTGGCAGCGCCTGGCCGAGGTGTCCAGCTTCGACCCGCGCGGCACGCGCACCGGGAGGCCCTGATGAGCTACGCCATCGTCCACGTCTCGCGCGCCGACGGCGCATGGCCGTTACCGCAGTTCGCCGCCGCGGCAGGTATGGACACCCACATGGTCGTGCGCCTAATCAACCTTGGCCTGCTCGAGGCCGCCACCGACCCCACCGGGCACGTGTGGCTGCCCGCCGGCCAGCTGCCCCGCGCCGCCGCGATCGTGCGGCTACGCGCCGGGCTCGGCCTCAACTACACCGCCCTCGGCGTGGTCCTGGATCTACTGACCCGCATCG
This sequence comes from Micromonospora sp. RV43, assembly GCF_001029515.1. Lineage (NCBI taxonomy): Bacteria > Bacillati > Actinomycetota > Actinomycetes > Micromonosporales > Micromonosporaceae > Micromonospora > Micromonospora sp. RV43. The sequence continues at coordinate 15,852 of NZ_LEKG01000125.1, forward strand.
ACCAGCTCGAACACCAACTTCGCACCCGCGACGGTGCCCACCGGAGGTGACAACGTCATGGACCCCAACCGTCTGACCCAGAAGTCCCAGGAAGCGCTGCACGACGCGCAGACCAAGGCGCTGCGCTTCGGCCACGTCGAGGTCGACGGCGAGCACCTGCTGCTCGCCCTGCTCGACCAACCCGACGGCCTCGCGCCGCGGCTGCTGGCCCAGGCCGGCGCCGACCCCGACCAGCTGCGCAACAGCGTCGAAGGCGAGCTCGGCCGCCGCCCGCGCGTGTCCGGGCCGGGCGCGCAGCCCGGCCAAGTGTTCGTCACCCAACGGCTGTCGCGGCTGCTCGACGCGGCAGACCGGGAAGCCAAGCGGCTCAAGGACGAGTACGTCTCCGTCGAGCACCTGCTGCTCGCGCTGGTCGAGGAAGGCTCGTCCAGCGCCGCGGGGCGGGCGCTGAAGGACCAGGGCCTGACCCGCGACCGGCTGCTGGGCGCGTTGACCGGGATCCGCGGCAACCAGCGGGTCACCTCCGCCAACCCCGAGGTCGCCTACGAGGCGCTGGACAAGTACGGACGCGATCTGGTCGCCGACGCCCGCGCCGGCAAGCTGGACCCGGTGATCGGCCGCGACGACGAGATCCGCCGGGTCGTGCAGATCCTGTCCCGCAAGACCAAGAACAACCCGGTCCTGATCGGTGACCCCGGCGTCGGTAAGACCGCCATCGTCGAGGGCCTCGCGCAGCGCGTGGCCAACGGCGACGTCCCGGAGGGCCTGCGCGACAAGACCGTCTTCTCCCTCGACATGGGCTCGCTGGTCGCGGGGGCGAAGTACCGCGGTGAGTTCGAGGAGCGCCTCAAGGCCGTGTTGTCCGAGGTGAAGGCTGCCGAGGGACGGATCCTGCTGTTCGTCGACGAGCTGCACACCGTGGTCGGCGCGGGCGGGGGCTCCGAGGGAGCGATGGACGCCGGGAACATGCTCAAGCCGATGCTGGCCCGCGGTGAGCTGCACATGATCGGCGCGACCACGCTGGACGAGTACCGCAAGCACATCGAGAAGGACGCCGCGCTGGAACGCCGGTTCCAGCCCGTGGTCGTCGACGAACCGTCGGTGGAGGACGCAATCTCAATCCTGCGGGGGCTGCGCGAGCGCCTCGAGGTGTTCCACGGCGTCCGCATCCAGGACTCCGCGCTGGTGTCGGCGGTGACGTTGTCGCACCGCTACATCTCCGACCGGTTCCTGCCCGACAAGGCGATCGATCTGGTCGACGAGGCCTGCGCGATGCTGCGCACCGAGATTGACTCCCAGCCCGCCGAGCTGGACGCCGCGAGCCGCCGGCTGATGCGCCTGGAGATCGAGGAAGCAGCCCTGGCCAAGGAGGACGACCCGGCGTCGAAGGCGCGGCTGGACCAGCTGCGCAAGGAGCTCGCGGACCTGCGGGGCGAGGTCGACGCGATGCGCGCGCAGTGGCAGGCCGAACGCCAGGCCATCCGCCGCGTGCAGGAGCTGCGGGAGGAGATCGAACAGGTCCGCGTGGAGGCGGAGGCCGCCGAGCGGAACTATGACCTGAACACGGCCGCGGAGCTGCGTCACGGCAAGCTGCCGGAGCTGGAGCGGCGGCTGCAGGCGGAGGAGGAACGCCTCGCCGCCAAGCAGGGCGAGCGCAGGTTGCTGCGGGAGGTCGTCACCGACGACGAGATCGCCGGGATCGTCGCCCGCTGGACCGGCATCCCGGTCTCCCGCCTCGTGGAGGGTGAGCGGCAGAAGCTGCTCCGGTTGGACGAGATCCTGCACGAGCGCGTCGTCGGCCAGGACGAGGCCGTCCAACTCGTGGCTGATGCGGTGATCCGGGCCCGCTCCGGGGTGAAGGACCCGCGCCGGCCGATCGGCTCGTTCCTGTTCCTCGGGCCCACCGGTGTCGGCAAGACCGAGCTCGCCAAGACCCTGGCGGCGGCGCTGTTCGACACCGAGGACAACATGGTCCGCCTCGACATGAGCGAGTACCAGGAGCGGCACACCGTCTCCCGGCTGGTCGGCGCTCCGCCGGGCTACGTCGGCTACGACGAGGGCGGCCAGCTCACCGAGGCGGTCCGGCGCAAGCCGTACAGCGTGGTGCTGTTCGACGAGGTGGAGAAGGCGCACCCGGACGTGTTCAACACCCTGCTGCAGCTGCTGGACGACGGCCGTCTGACCGACGCGCAGGGCCGCACCGTGGACTTCCGCAACACCGTCGTGGTGATGACCAGCAACATCGGCTCCCAGCACTTGCTGGCCGGGGTCACCCCGGACGGCGAGATCAAGGACGACGCGCGCACCGCGGTCATGACCGAACTGCGCGCCCACTTCCGCCCCGAGTTCCTCAACCGCGTCGATGACATCGTGCTGTTCAAACCGCTCACCCTGCCGGAGATCGAACGGGTCGTGGACCTGCTCGTACAGGATCTGCGCAACCGGCTCGCGGACCGGCAGCTCACGCTCGAGCTCACCGAAGCGGCCCGACGGCACGTCGCCGCCGAAGGCTTCGACCCCGTCTACGGCGCCCGGCCGCTGCGCCGCTACCTGCAGCGCGAGGTCGAGACCCGGATCGGCCGCGCCCTGCTCAGCGGCGACGTCACCGACGGGTCCACCGTGGTGGTCGACCACACCGACGACGCCGGCCTGACGGTCGCCTGGCGGGCACCGGAGCCAGCCTCGCAAGTCGTCTGACCAGTCACATAACGGCAAGCCGAGGAAGTGTGAAGGGCGGTGATGGCGAACGGGCCCACGACCGGTGACCAACCAATGGGCCCGCCGCTCTGTCGGCCAGGTCGCGAGCCAGGCACCGGTGGTGCGGGCAGCAGCGCCGCACCACCGGTGGCCCCAGCCTCTATGGCGCGCACCCAGGGATAGATCCACAGCCAGCCTGGAGGGAACGTCGGTGCGCGACCCAGGGACATCCCGCGGCGATCGAGGCGACGCCTACCCGGTGACACAGGGACGTTCCTCGCGACCCGTCGACACCGCCGATGGGTCGCGCGACCGCCGCGCACACCGCCCGCCACCCTGACCATCACCACCAACAGCCCACGGAGGATGACCGATGGCACACATCGAATCGGTTCTCGACCCGGACGCCCAGCAGGTCGCCGGGCAGGCACTTCAGCACACCCTGGTCGACCTCATCGACCTGTCCCTGGTCACCAAGCAGGCTCACTGGACGGTCACCGGCCCCCGCTTCCGAACCCTGCACCAGCAGCTCGACGAAGTAGTCGACACGACCCGCCGGCACGCCGACACCGTGGCCGAGCGCGCCGCCACCATCGGCGTCGCACCCGACGGACGCGCCGCAGCCGTCGCCGCCCGCAGCACCATCCCGCAATGGGCGCCCGGCTGGGAACGCGACGAACTGGTCCTCGAACACTTCATCGACGCCTACACCAAGCTCATCGCCGGGCTGCGGGAACGCATCACCGCCGTGGCCAACGCCGACCCCGTCACCCAAGACCTGCTCATCGCGGTAACCGCCGACCTGGAAAAACAGCTTTGGGAGTTCCAAGCCGAACAGCAGCAGTAGCAGGCGCGTGCGCGGCCCGGCCCCGACCGGCAGCCGAGCGGCGCAGAGCATGCAGACGCTCGCCGCCCAAGGCACACGGGGCAGCGGACGGGTGTACGTCCGGCCGTGTGCCAGCGAGGCAGGAACGGGTGTCAGAAGGGAAGAAGATGATGGCAACCGCGTTCGAACCGGAAGCGATCACCATCCGCCCATCGACGAACTACTCGACAGAAGCCAGTCCAAGAACGCGCTGATGATCTTCGCCGCCAAGCGCGCCCGGCAGATCAACGCCTACTACAGCCAGCGCGGGCGAATGTCTGCTGGAGTATGTCGGTCCGCCACCACGGCACCATCGCCTGCGCCAACCACATAGACCGGGCACCACCTTCGTCATCCGGCTACCCGTCAAACCGCCGGCCTGACCGCACCGGCTCGGGCCCCACCCGGGCAGGGTCCCCCGATCGCCGGAGACTGTATCCAGCTGACCGATGCCCGCGTGCGGGCGGCACCGTAGCGTCGACAACGCGAGGTGATGCATCGATGAATGCGAGACTGCTGCGGGTCACGAAGGTAGCCGACGCAAACGAGACGGCCGGCGTGGTGCGCATCCGCGCCGCGGGCGAGATCGACATGTTCAGCGTACCGCTGCTGGACGACGCCCTGGCTACGGCCGCCGCCGGCGGCTACCGCGAAATCCACCTCGACCTGGCCGAGGTGACATTCTTCGACTGCGCGGCCCTGCGCGCGTTGGAGGTCGCCGACGACGCCGCACCCGGCAGGCTGCGGCTGGTAGCGGCCGGCGAGCCGGTACGGCTGGTCCTCCACCTGCTCGACAGGCAAGGCCGCTTCGTATCTGCCTGACCGCCCGCTGACGGGCCCGGCGCGGCGCGCCCTGCCGGTCGCCACCACCGGCAGGTTCGGTCATAGCCGTGGGAAACCGAGCCTCAGCGCTGTGGTGCGCCGCAAGCTACGGGCATCACCTCGCGTCACAGGACGGCTCAGGTGTCGCACAAAATACTGGCCGACCGGATCGATTCGATTGGCCGATCCGCTACGGACAGAGGAACGCCGGCTCAGCGCCGCATCAACGACCGATCTTGGCCGCACAGCCTTGGACGGGGAATGTTTGCTACGTCCGGCGGGGGAGTCAAGGCCGTCGCTGAGGCCATCGAGGTGCTGGACACTGACCCGCGTCCGCCGTGGTCAAGGCGGTGCTTCTACGGACACACATGACAAGGCCCCGGGGGTTCCCTAGCCGGAGCTGGTACACCGTCCCATGAGGCGCGGATCGGCCCGCCGGTTTCCCCGGGCGCTCAAGGCTGTGCTGTCTCTGAGGGGGCGGCCAAAATGGCGCCGGCACTGCCGGCACGTCGGCGGGGTGCGCTTGGCTGTCCTCCGGCTCGGCGACATGCCCGCACGCGGCACCGGGGCGCGGATCAACCACGACGCACCGGTCCGGTTCAGCAGCGGTGAACTCGTCGATCGACAGGCCGTGGACACCAGCCGGGCTGCGAGTTCGGGGTTGGCGTAGTCACCGATCCAGACGCCGTCATGACACAGCCGGTGGCTGATACCCTCGCCACCAAGCTCAGGCAGTCGCATCAACCGCCAGCCACCGGCATGAACACGCTGCATGACCCGATCCCCGGTCGACCCAAGACGCTCCCGGGGTGGAAAGCGCGGAGCCTGCACGATCGGCAGTCGCGGGACCGTAGCCGGGTCGTTGGCCTCGGGCGTCCTGGCACTGACTGTGATGACGCCACCGCCGGCACGGGTGGGCGCCGGTTACGCCTGTCCGGAGAGCACTTCGAGCACGCCGGTGATCTCCAGCGCTCGGTGCACACCAATCCTTGCGGGTTGATCACCTGCACAGTGGTCCCTTGCCGGGCGGCGGTGTTACGGGGCCGCACGATTGCACCGATGCCGACCGAGTCACACAGCGACACGCCGGCTAGGTCGACAACCAACTCGGCGGCGTGTCTTTCCATGACGGCCGCCATGATCGCTTCGTACGGGTCTTCAGCGGTGGCCAGATCGATCTCCCGGCGACCGCCAGGCGTACGACACCGTCGTTGACCTCGTGAGGTGCGATGTGCACTGGGCCTCCCGTCCTCGTTTGCTGCTGATCATGCCCGCTCGCCGTTAGTAGCACTTCTGGAGATATCACACGTGCGACTGCGTGGCTGCGATTGCGGTCGTCGTCCCGGGGGTCTCTCGGTTGTCCGCGTGCGCGCCCGGCACTGAATGGGGAAGGGGCGGTGCGATGAGTGAGTTGAGCGGGTATTCGGACGTTCCCTCGGGCGTTGAAGCACCTTTCGGGGCTCGCCGCGCCGTTCATTCGATGCTGCTGAGCTGGGGGCTGGACGACCCCGACTGGCTATATGACGCAGAGCTGGTGTTCAGCGAGTTAGGCGCCAACGCTGTACGTCATGGCGGCGGGTGCCTGCAGCTGCAGATGCAGGCTGGCGACGCTCACATCGTCTTGGCCGTCGCTGACGGATCGATGCAGATGCCGCGCCGCCGCTGTGATGACACCGGCGGCCGGGGCCTCGCCATCATCAAAGCGAACCAATAAGAAGAGACCAGAGGCGCGCAGACATCCATCATGGCAGTCCGATTCGCACCTAGTTATACATCTATTGAAGTCATCAACATGCGATCTCAGAAGTTGGGATGGCTGTTTCTGCGTACAGGGCCGGCTTCAGCGGCTACAGAAGAACCAACGGGCATGAGCGGGACGCCCAGAGCGGCTCCACGGCCGCTGTTGGCGTCGGCGTGCCCGTGGCGAGTCGGGCTGCTCTGTGCGCGCGCCTCCTGCGCGGAGCAGCCCGGCACCGCTTGACGGAGACAACGAGACAGCAGCGGGTGCGGAACGGGTGTCTGGCGATCGGCTGGCCACGAGCGCCGGTGTGGGGCGCAGCCGGCGTGTGCGGCTCGGGTCGAGGCTCAAGGGGCGCACGATGACTCCCCTTCTGATTTAACTAGCCGTATCGGTATGCGGTGATCGGTGGCTGCATTGCTTTGTCGGTCAGGTACGCGCGGCCCGCTTGGTCGATGTGTGCATGACCGGAGTCGATGGATAGCCGGTGCGGCGCTGGTTCGCCTAGGGCTGTGGCGATCATTGCGCGAATGTCCGCGGCGGATGCCGCTGGTTGTGTACCTAGCGGTGCCGTGCACCGCAGAGGGCGCGTGATCGCCGACGGCGTCACCGGCTACATCGCCGACGACCCGGCCGAACTGCCGGAACTGCTGGGTCGGCAGTCCAGGTAGGACGAGGCTCCCGGTAAGACAGCAATCGACCAAGATCAGATGCCCCAACCGGGAGCCTCGCTGTGCTGTCTTACCCTGCCGCGATTCCGTTGTCCACCCGCAGCCTGAACCACCTCG
>NZ_LEKG01000126.1:0-22665 GCF_001029515.1 Micromonospora sp. RV43
GGTAGGGCGGGCGGCCGCAGGCGCGGCATCCGGCGACGAGGTCGGCCGGGGCGCCGCAACCGGGGCAGGGGTAGCCGGTGTTCTCCACCCCGCCAGCTTCGTCAACGGCGGAGCGGACCGACAGAGTAGGAGTACCTAGGGCCGGGTCTGCTCGTGTACCCAGGCGGTGTAGCCGGGGTTGCCGCTGTCCTCCCGGCTGACCAGGATCTCCGGCACCTCGTACGGGTGGTTGGCGCGGAGCTGGTCGACCAGGGCGTCCACCCGGTCCGGCGCGGTCTTGAACCGCACCTGCCACTCGGCGGTGGTCTGGATCGCCGACTGCCACCAGTAGGTGCTGTCCACCGGGCCGCCGACCTGGGCGCAGGCCGCCAGCCGGCCGGCGACGGCCGCGGCCGCCAGCACGTCCGCGACCCCGCGGGCGTCCACCACAGTCGTCACCACGCAGATCTGATCCACCAGCGCACCCTACGTGGCGTACCGCCGCCACGCCGAGCAGGCGCAGGGGGAATCGGTCAGGTGTCGGCCGCGCCGTTGCGGTTGGCGGCGATCCACGTGTCGATGCGGGCCCACCAGTCGAACAGCCAGTCGATGCGTTCCTGCTTGCCGGCCGGGATCTCCTCCGGCGGCACCGACCAGAACCGCATCACGATCCGCTTGTCCATCGGCAGCTCGCGCCACACGTCGGCGACGGTGAGCATCTGGTCCAGGCCGGTGTGCGCCACGAAGATCACGCCGGCGTCCGGCGCGGCGTCGAGCGCGGCGAGCAGCCCGCCCGGCTGCGGGGCGAGCACGTGCCGCAGCCGCTCGGCACGCCGCGCCATCCGTTCCAGGCCGAGCGACCGCAGCCGGTCGATCGCGCGCAGCCGCCGCGACGGGGTGAAGTTGCCGCCCTCCGGGAAGATCACGAAGGCGTCGTCGTCGTCCAGGCCGGTGGCCAGGTGCCCGATCTGCCGCACCACCGACTCCCGCCCGTCCGGCCCGGCCGCGATGAACCGGTTGGGCAACCGGTTGAGCAGCACGTCGATGGCCGGATCCCACTGGAGGGTCTCCTTGAGCACGATCCGGGGTTCCCGCCTGAACCAGTTCACCAGCGCGTGGATCAGGATGAACGAGTCGCCCGGCCCGGCGTGCCGGCAGACCACGAGTTCGGGACGGCCCGGCAGGGCGGTGTCCGGGTCGGTGCCGACCACGTCGATGCTCAGCCGCAGCGTCCACCGGGCCTGCCAGAACATGATCCGCAGGAACCACCCGGCCAGGACGTAGTGGGCCCGCTGGAAGGCCGGCGCGCGTTTGTACGCGCCGAAGCCCGAGGCGAGCCAGAGCAGGAACAGGGCGAGCAGCGCGGCGGCGTCCCAGACCAGGTAGACGGTGCCGATCCAGAGCAGCCGCAGCGGGCGCAGCCGTCCCGGCACCAGCGGGGACGCGGCGAGCGCCAGCAGCGCCCAGGCCGGCAGCGTGGTCACCACGAGGAAGGCCAGCAGCACCACACCAGGGGCGAGCACCAGCCGGCGTAGCCAGCGGGGTGGCAGCGGCATTCAGCGCTCCAGCGCGGTGTCCAGGTATCGGCGGGAGGCAGTGTACGCGCGACTGATCCGCCGTCCCACCGCCGCCGTGTCCCGGTACGCCCACGGGCTGTCGTCGCGCGGCTCCAGCCCGCCGGTGGGCAGCACGTGCACCTCGACGTCCTCGGGCAGCGCCGCCATCTCCCGCGCGAACCGGTGCCGGCGGGCGATCTCGAACGCCACCTGGGCGATCTCCCAGGGGCGGCGCGGCGGCGTCAGCTCGCGTTCGATCCGGCCGACCTGGAGCACGAAGATCTGCTTCGCGCCGAGCAGCACCGCCTCGCCGACCGGGATCGAGTTGACCACCCCGCCGTCGATGTAGTGCTGGCCGTCGAGCTGGGTCGGGGGCAGCAACCCGGGCACCGAGGCGGAGGCGAGCACCGCCGGCACCAGCGGTCCGGTGTGGAACCAGTGCTCGGCCGCGCGCTCGATGTTCGCGGCGCAGCAGCGGAACGGCACGGCCAGGTCGGCGAACGTGGTGTCCTCGCCCAGCGCGCTCTCCAGCAGGCGGTACAGCGGCCGGGGCGAGTGCAGGTGGGTACGTGCCGCGAACCGGCGCAGCTGCCGGGCGACCGAGTCGCCGTACACCTCGCTGGCCTCGGGCGACGCCCAGAGCCGGACCAGCCGGTCGGTGACCGCCTCGGTCGGGTCGGCGGCGACCAGGGCGCCGTTGACCGCGCCGATCGACGTACCCAGCACGAGGTCGGGTCTGATCCGGGCGCGGAACAGGGCACGCAGCATGCCCACCTCGACCGCGCCGAGCACTCCCCCGCCGCCGAGCACGAACGCCACCGGACCTGCTGCCATGCCGTTCATCCTGGCACGCGGCCCACACCCGGCCGGGTGGCCGCCCCGACCGAGGTGGGAGCGTCACGCGACGCCGCCCGGGCTATGACACAGCGCGATCGTCAACGGGACGACTGTTGACAGGTCAGACACATTCCCGCAACCTGATAGCGCTCCCGAGCCCAGGCAGGTGCGAGCTGATGGCGACACTCCAGGCCGGCCGTCTGCTGGCCCGGCGGTACCGGCTCATCGACCGGATCGGTGCCGGTGGCATGTCGGTGATCTGGCGTGCCCGCGACGAGGTGCTCGACCGGGTGGTGGCGGTGAAGGTGCTCGCCCCCTCGCTCGCCGCCGACGCGCGGTTCCGCGACATGGTGCGCGAGGAGGCCCGCTCGGCCGCCCAGCTCGACCATCCGCACGTCACCGCCGTGCACGACTACGGCGAGACGGTGGCCCCGGACGGCTCCATCACCTCGTTCGTGGTGATGGAGCTGCTCAGCGGCGAGGAGCTGGAACACCTGCTGACCCAGGGGCCGCTGCCCTGGCCGGCGGCGGTGGAGACGGGCGCGCAGGTGGCCGAGGCGCTGGCCGCGGCGCACCGGCTCGGCATCGTGCACCGCGACGTGACCCCGGCCAACGTGATGATGACCGGCACCGGCGCGAAGGTGCTCGACTTCGGCATCGCCACCCGGATCGGCACGCCGGACGACGACGAGGACGGCGGCACGTTCGGCACCCCGGCGTACGTGGCCCCGGAGCGGCTCGACGGCGCGCCCGCCCAGCCGGCCACCGACGTGTACTCGCTCGGCGTGCTGCTGTTCGAGACGCTGACCGGGCACCCCCCGTACCCGGCGGAGACCTGGGAACAACTGAGCGCGGCGCTCGCGGACTGTCCGGAGCCCACACTGGACGACGTACCGGGCCTGCCCGGGCCGGTCGCTGACATCTGCCTGCGCTGCCTGGCCCGCGACCCGCGTCACCGGCCCACCGCGCACCGGGTGGCCGCCGTGCTGCGCGACCAGATGCTGCCCGCCGACCCGCAGGCGGCCACCATGCTGGCGCCGACCATGACGCTGCCCGCGCTGACCTCCCCGCCGCCGGCCGGCCCGGAACCGGCGGGGCCGCCGACCCCGGTCCAGGCCCCCGCGGCGCGGCCGATCCCGGGCCAGGCCCCCGCGGCGCAGCCGATCCCGGAGCCGGGGCAGGATCCCGCCGCGCAGCCGGTTCCGGGCCGGCGGCGGACCCTCACGCTGGCCGCAGTCGGCGTGACTGTGGTCGCCGCGGCGGCGCTGCTGGCGTCCGCGCTGACGCCGGACCGGCCCGCCGGCCCCCGGGTGCTGCCGACCGCCGGGCCGGTGCAGCCGTCGCCCGCCGAACCGCCGGTGACCGAGGAGCCGGCCACCACGCCGCCGGCCGGGCCGACCACTCTGCCGCCGACCGGCGGCGTGCGCCCGCCGGCCGCCGGTCAGGCCGACGCCGCCGAACGGGTGGACGGGCTGATCGAGGCCGGGCTGACCGAGGGCCAGATCCGCGAGGACGTCGGGGTGGACCTGCGCAACCTGCTGCGCAACGCGGTCGCCGCGAACGGCGAGGGCGAGGTGACAGCCGCCGTGGACCGGCTCCGTGGCAAGATCGACGAGCGCCGCCGGGAGGGCAGCATCAGCCCCGGGTACGCGCGGCGACTCGACGCCGCCGCGGCGGAACTCGTGGCCGGGCAGACCTGACGGGTCAGCCGGCCACGACCGGCGCGACCGCCCGCTGTGCCCGTGCGGGCGCCCGCGCGGCCAGGAAGCCCCGGTAGACCGCCTCGTAGTCGGCGGCCATCCGCTCCACCGAGAAGTTCTCCGCCACGTGCGCCACGCAGTCCGCCGGGTCCAGGTCCGCCGCCGCCCGCAACGCCGCCGGCAGCTCGCCCGGGTGGTCGCAGACGAAACCGGTCACCCCGTCGCGGACCAGTTCCGGCACCGCGCCCCGGCCCAGCGCCACCACCGGCGTACCCGTCGCCATCGCCTCCACCATCACCATGCCGAACGGCTCCGCCCACTGGATCGGCATGATCAGGCAGCGGGCGTCCAGCAACAGCCGCAGCGCGGTCACCCGATCCGCGTTCACCACGGGCGTCACGTCGTCGCCGAGCAGCGGCCGGACCACCTGCTCCAGGTAGCGGCGCTCAGCGGGCTCGTTGCACTTGCCCGCGAGCGTGAGCGGCAGCCCGGCCGCCCGGCAGGCCGCGATCGCCACGTCCGGGCCCTTGTCCGGGCTGAACCGGGCCAGCCAGAGCACCGGGCCCGCGCCCGGGCTGCGCTTGCGGGGGATGTCCCGCAGCGGCATCGCGTTGTGCACGGTGCCGGCCCAGGGCAGCCCCGGGTTGGCCCGGCGCTGGGCGTGCGAGATCGCGATCAGGCCCACACCCCGGTCGGTGTTGCCGAGCACAGTGCCGTACTCGCCGACCGGGTTGCCGTGCACGGTGGCAACAGTGGGCACGCGGCGGCGGCCGGCCACCATCGGGCCGATCGTGGTGTGGTCGTGGATCAGGTCGAAGTCGGCCGGGTCGACCAGGCGGTCCACGTGGGCCAGGTGCGCCAGTTCGGGCAGCGACTCGCCCATCCGCTCGTACTGGAGGTCGTCGCAGGTGGAGACGAAGTCGGCGGCGGTGCCGTGCTCGGTCCCGGCGCCGAACAGCGTGACGCGGTGCCCCCTGTCGACGAGCGCGTCGACGAGCCCCGCCACCACTGTCTCCAGCCCGCCGTAGCCGGGCGGCGGCACCGACAGCCACGGCGGCACCACCATGGCGATCCGCAACGGCCCGGCCCACGCGCGCTCCGAGGACTGCTGGTTCACGGCCACGAATCCTCCCCGTCGGTCCCCGGCGTACCCCGCTGCGCGCGGGTTCCCGGCCCGGCCCGCGGTAAACGACGGGCGGTCAGCCGGACACCACGATCGCGACGTGCACCTCCCGTACGCCGGGCAGCGCCCAGGCGGCCCGTTCCGCGTCCTCCCGCTGCCACCAGGCGCTCACCACTCCGTCGAGCACCACCGTGTCGCCGTCGACCCGGGCGTCGATCCGCTCGGTCCCGGTACGCCGCAGCAGCAGGCGGCGCAGGTCGATCCGCTTCTGCTCGTCACTCGGCGGGGTCGGCGGCCGCACCTCGACCAGGTTCGTCACCCCGCGTACGCCGCGCAGCCGGCGCAGTTCCCGTTCGGCGGTACGGCGCTGGAAGCCGAACTCGACCTCGCCGCGCAGCATGATCCAGCCGTCGGCGACGGTCACGTCCAGCCGCTCGGCGGGCACGAAGCTGTCCCACTCCAGCGCCCGGCTCGCAGCGATCGCGATGTCGGCGTCGGTACGCCGGTCCGTGGCGGGCAGGTCGACCGCCAGGTCACTGGCGACCGCCCGGACGCCGCGCACCCGGTGGGCGCAGCGCTCGACGGCCCACCGCCGGGCGTAGCTGTCCACCTGGCCGGTGAGCGTCACGACGCCCCGCGCGACTGTCACGCCGACCTCGGTGGCCCGGGTCTGCGCGTCCCAGTCCAGTTCGGCGAGGACGTCGCGCTGGATCTGCTGGTCGGTACGCACGGCGGACGTGGTGGTCATGCCCCGACCCTCCCGCCGGTACGGGTGAGGCGCGCTCACCCGTACCGGGTGAGAAACGAGGAGGGGCGGCGGGTGACGGAGCCAACCCCCTTGGCTCCGTCACCCGCCGCCCGGGAGGGAGGCAGGTCCTCGGGACTATGACGTCTCGGCGAGCGTCACGGTTGCGTTCTCGGTGGATCCGTTTCGCTTGTACTGCACCTCGACCCGGTCGCCGACCTTGCCGGCCTGCACGGCGCCGACCAGGTCGTTCGAGTCGTTGATCACCTTGTCGCCGAACTTGGTGATCACGTCGCCGCGCTGGATCCCGGCCTTCTCGGCGGGGCTGCCGGGCGTGACTGCGGCGACCAGCGCGCCGCCGTCCTCGGCGCCGTTCACGCTCACCCCGAGCGAGGGGTGGCTGATCTTCTCGCCGCGCTGGAGCTTCTCGGCCACGTTCTTGGCCTTGTTGCTCGGGATGGCGAAGCCCACGCCGATGTTTCCGGTGCTGCCCTGCCCGGCGGTGGCGATGGCGGTGTTGATGCCGATCACCTCGCCCCGGGTGTTGACGAGCGCGCCGCCGGAGTTGCCCGGGTTGATCGGGGCGTCGGTCTGGAGCAGGCCGGAGATCGAGCTGGCGCCCTGCTGCGGGTTCTGCTGGCCGCCCTCCCCCGCCTGGATGGTGCGGTCGCGGGCGCTGAGGATGCCGGCGGTGACCGAGCCCTGGAGGCCGAGCGGGCTGCCCAGGGCGAGCACCTGGTCACCGACCTGCATGGCGTCGCTGTCGCCGAACTTGGCCGCCTTCAGGTTGCTGACGCCACTGGCCTGGACCACAGCGAGGTCGGTCTTCGGGTCGGTGCCGACGATCTTCGCGGAGGCGCTCTTGCCGTCGGCGAAGACCACCCGCACGGTGTCACCACCGGCGCCGGCGACGACGTGGTTGTTGGTGAGCACGAACCCGTCGGCACTGAGGATCACCCCGGAGCCCTCACCGCTGTTCGTCATGATCGTGACGATGCTGTCCTGGACGGAGGCCGCGATCTTGGGCAGGTCGGCGCTGTTGATCACCGGCGCGGCGGAGTAGGTGCGGGTGGGGCCGTCCCCGTCGAGCGCGAGGGCGAGCGCGCCACCGGCCGCGCCGGAGCCGAGCATCAGGACCAGCGCCAGCGCGCCCGCGCCGACGAACTTCCCGGCCCGGCTGGGGCGTGCCGGCTGCTGCGGGCCCCACTGCGGCATCGGCTGCCCGGGCTGGTACGACTGGTATCCCTGCTGCGTCTGGTACGGCTGTGCCTGGTACGACGGCACCGGCCCACCGTGCTGCGTGGACGGGTAGCCCGCGGCGGTCTGCTGGTTCCAGCCGCCCTGCTGGTGCTGCTGCCCGTACCAGGGGTGCGGCTGCCCCGAGGCCGGGTACGGCGGCGCGGACGGCGTCGCCGGCTGCGGCGGGTACGGCCCGGCGGGCGCGGTGTTTCCGGCGCTCTCCGCCGGGTTCGTGTGCCCGGCGGGCGTGCTGGTTCCGGCGGCCGGGGAGTCGGCCGGAACCGACGCCGCGGCCGGGGTGCTGGAGGAGTCCGACGTCCCGCTCTCGAGGCGGGGCAGCTCGGCGGTGTGGTGCGACGGCTCGGCGTCGGCGGGGGCCGGCGACCGCTGCGGATCGGTCTCGTGGTCGGTCATGCCACCAGCTTTCCCCGTAGCACTGTCACCAGCCTGGAATCCGCCTGGAAGTTTTCTGAATGTCACTCGCCGGGCTCGGGCTCCTCGGGCAGCAGCGGCAGCTTCACCCGGAAGGTCGCCCCTCCGCCCGGTGTCTCCGCCACCTCGACGGTGCCGTGGTGCGCGGCGACGAGCGCGGCCACGATGGCCAGGCCGAGGCCGGTGCTGATCGGCCCGCCGGCCCGGCGGGTACGGGCGGCGTCCACCCGGTAGAACCGCTCGAAGACCCGTTCGGCCTGCTCCGGGGTGAGGCCGGGACCGGTGTCCGCCACCTCCACCACGGCGAGGTTGCCCGCCTCGGCCCGCAGCCGCAGCGTCACCGAGGTGTCCGGCGGCGTGTGGGTGAGCGCGTTCGTCATCAGGTTGCCGATCACCTGGCGCAGGCGCGCGTCGTCGCCGAGCACCACCAGCGGCCCGGCGCCCGGTTCCCGCTCCAGCTCGATCCGCCGGTCCGGGGCGACCACCCGGGCCGCCTCGACCGCGTCGGACGCCAGCACCGGCAGCTCGACCGGGGCCAGCGCGATCGGCCGTTCCCGGTCCATCCGCGCCAGCAGCAGCAGGTCCTCCACCAGCAGACCCATCCGGGACGCCTCGTCCTCGATGCGGCGCAGCAGGTCGGCGGTCTGCTCCGGCGCCCGCGCCGCGCCCTGGCGGTACAGCTCGGCGAAGCCCCGGATGGTGGTCAGCGGCGTGCGCAGCTCGTGCGAGGCGTCGGCGATGAACTGCCGCATCCGCTCCTCGGACCGGCGGGCCCGCGCCTCCGACGCCTGCGCGTACGCGGCGGCGTCCCGCGCGCCCATCTCGGCGCTGCGCGCCGCCGCCTCGGAGGCGGCCCGCGCGGTGAACGCGGCCTCGATCTGCGCGAGCATCGCGTTCAGTGCCCGGGACAGGCGGCCCAGCTCCGAGGTGGGGCACGGCCGCCCCATCTCCGGGTCGGGCACCCGCCGGGTCAGGTCGCCGCCGGCGATGGCGGCCGCCGTACGCTCTATCTCCACCAGCGGCTTCAGGCTGGTACGGACGATCCCGGCGCCCACCGACGCCAGCGAGATCAGCACCGCGCCGCCGACCAGGAGGTCTATCCAGACCAGCCGGCCGACCGCGGAGTCCACGCCGGTGAGGTGCTGCCCGAGCGCGATGATCCGCCCGTCGGGCAGGGCGGTGTAGAGCATCCGCCACCGGCTGCGGCCGTCCTCGGAGCGCACGGTGAACGGGTCGCCCACCCGCTCCCGGTAGCCCGCGTAGTCGGCGGGGAACCGGGGCAGTTCCTCTTCGCGCAGGCCCTCGTAGCGCGTCGGCTCCTCCGGCAGCTCACCGGGCGCCATCACGGACGCCACGTAGTCCGACGGAATGGTGATCTTGATCCCGCCGCCGCCGGCCTTGTCGAGCGTGTTGGCCACCGTGTACGCGCCGCCGCGGAGCTGGTCGTCCGCCTGCCCGATCAGATAGTTCCGCAGCAGGAACGCCGTCAGGCCGCTGATCACCACCAGCGCCACAGCCACGAGCGCGAGGACCGCGGCGACGAGCTTCAGCCGGAGCGGGACGCTGCGCAGCCTGCCCTTCGCGTCGTGGACGACGTTCACGCCGCCGGCTTGCGGAGCACGTATCCCACTCCCCTGAGCGTGTGGATCAGCCGGGGCTGGGTGTTGTCGACCTTGCGCCGCAGGTACGAGATGTAGGACTCGACGATGTTGTCGTCACCGCGGAAGTCGTAGTTCCAGACGTGGTCGAGGATCTGCGCCTTGCTGAGCACCCGGTTGGCGTTGAGCATCAGGTAGCGCAGCAGCTTGAACTCGGTCGGCGACAGCTGCACCCGCTGGCCGGCCCGGTGCACCTCGTGGGTCTCCTCGTCCAGCTCCAGGTCGGCGAAGGTGAGGCGGGACGGGGCCTGCTCACCGGTCGCGGTACGCCGCAGCACGGCCCGGATACGGGCGGTCAGCTCCTCCAGGCTGAACGGCTTGGTGACGTAGTCGTCGCCGCCCAGGGTGAGCCCGCGGATCTTGTCGTCGGTGGCGTCACGCGCGGTCAGGAACACCACAGGGGTACGCGTACCGCCCTCGCGCAGCATCCGGATGACCTCGAAGCCGTCCAGGTCGGGCAGCATCACGTCGAGCACCACCAGGTCGGGCCGGTGGTCCTTGGCGGCGTTGAGTGCGGCGCTGCCGCTGGTCGCGGTGGCCACGTCGAAGCCCGCGAAGCGCAGGCTCGCGGAGAGCAGTTCGAGGATGTTGGGATCGTCCTCGACGACGAGAAGCCGGGCCTCGGTCTGGGTAGCCGCCATGGCACCCATCATCCGTGCTCCGGCTGCGGCCGCGCTGGGTGCTCCCTGGAAACAACCTGTGAGATCAGCGGAGCAGCCGCCGCAGCCCTTCCAGCGCACCGTCGAGCAGCCGGATCGCGGTACGGAGCTGGTTGTCGCTGAGCCGCCGGGCCCGGACCAGCGCCCCGACCTCGACGGTGAACGCGGCGAGCCGCTGGTCGAAGTCGGCGAGCAGCGGCGACTCGTCCGGGCGGGCCGATCCCCCGTCGCCCGCCGGCCGGGTGGTCGCGGACGCCGTCCAGCCGCCCTGCCGGGTCTGCCGGGCCGCCTCGCGCAGCTCCCGCTTCAGGTCGCGCACCGATCCGCGTACCTCGGTGCGGATCTCACCGGCCAGCGCGGAGAGGTCCTCGACGGCGGCGCCGATGTCGCTCTCCAGCGTCGACAGCTCGTCGGCGCGCTGCCGCAGTTCGGCGCGGCCCGCCTCGGTGATCTCGTAGACCTTGCGCCCGCCCGCGGCGGTGTGCGTGACCAGCCCTTCCGCCTCCAGCCGTTGCAGGCGCGGGTAGATGGTGCCGGCGCTGGGCGCGTACAGGCCGAGGAAGCGCTCCTCCAGCAGACGGATCAGCTCGTAGCCGTGCTTCGGGCCGTCGTCGAGCAGCTTCAGCAGGTAGAGCCGGAGCCGGCCGTGGCTGAACACGGCGGTCACGGCACGTCCTCCACATGGTCGGCGGGCGCGACCGGGCGGGCGAGCAGCGCGATGCTGCCGGAGGTCGCGGAGGCCCAGAGCCTACCCGCACCCCCACCGAGCACACCGTGGCTGTCCTTGATCGAGCCCAGCCCGCGCCCACCGCCGTCCACCTGGGGGAACCCACTGGTGATCTTGCCGGAGGTGGTGTGCAGGTGCACTGTGAGGTCGCTGTCCTCGCGGACCCGCACGGTGATGCTGCCGGAGATGGCGCTGAGCCGGATCTCGCTGCCGCGCGGGTTGTCCAGGTCGCAGGTGATCGAGCCGGAGACGGCGTGCGCGCGGACCCGCTCGGGCGCGCTGTCGGCGAGGATCAGCTCACCGGAGACCGTCTCCAGGTCCAGGTCGCCGCCGATGCCGAGCGCCTCGACCGGCCCGGAGATGACCTTCGCGCTGGTGCGTCCCCGCAGCCCGCGCAGCGTGACCTGCCCGGAGGTGACGTCGACCCGGGTCTCCCGGCGCAGCCCGGAGGCGACGAGCGCGCCGCTGACCACCGACAGGGTGGCGAGCACGTCCGGCGGAACGGCGACCGACACCTCGGCCCGGATCCGGTTGCCGAACCAGGAGAAGATGCCGAGCAGGCCGGGCTTGCGCTTGTGCCGGATCGTCAGCCGCCCGTCGCGTACCTCGACGAGAAGCGGCCGGCTGCTGATCCGGGTCACGTCGACCCGGGCCGGACCGTCGGCGCCGACCACGTTCAGCCGGCCGCTGATCAGCTCGGCGTCGAGCCGGGTGATCGGCTCGTCCAGCGTGATGCGCTGCGGGTTGTCGACCGTCCAACTGACCATGACACGCTCCCCTCGTCGGCGTACCGGCCCACGGCACGCCAGGTGTTGCGAGGAGCGTAACGCGATACATCGCGACTGAACAAGACACTATCGCGACTATGTCGCGTCCCCGACGACTGAGCGGTCAGGCCGCCAGGTCGAGCTGGGTCGCGAGCACGGGACGCGGGGCCGGGCGGACCGCGGCCTCGGCGATCCGGGCCAGCGCCCGGCGGTCCGCGCCCTCGGCCGGGTGCAGCGCGGCGCTCACCGTCACCGACACGGTCAGGTCCCGGGCGGCGAGCACCCGGCGCATCGACGCCCAGAGCGTCTCCTCGCCGAGGAAGGCGGGCAGCGTGCTCGGGTCGCCCGCGTACCGGTAGCCCAGGCTCAACGGCACCACCGGCGCACCCGCCGCCACGGCGGCCTCGAACATCGCCGGGCGGAAGCCGCGGCTCGGGCGGCAGTCCGTCGCGGCTCCGCACCAGGTCGTACCCTCCGGGAACACCGCCACCGACCGCCCGGACCGCAGCGCGCCGGCCACCCGCGCGACGGTGGCCGGCAGGTCACGCGGCCGGGACCGGTCCACGAAGACGGTGCCCGCCGCGGCGGCCAGGGCACCCACCAGCGGCCAGCTCCGGACCTCGCGCTTCGCCAGCATCCGGGCCGGCGACACGGCGAGCACCGCCAGGACGTCCAGCCAGGACACGTGGTTGGCGACCAGCAGCGCGCGCCCGCGCGGCACCCGGCCGCGGACCAGCAGACGCACCCCGAGGGTACGCAGCGTCCACCGCGCCCAGCCCCGCGACGCGGCCCGGCCCCGGGCGGCGGGCAGCACCGGCAGCAGCGCGGCCAGACCCGTCCCGGCCAGGAGCATTCCGAGTACGCCGAGCAGCCGCCCGGCCCGGCGCAGCCACGACACGTCCGGGGCGGCGTGCGGCGGCAGACAGTCCGGCCCGCAGCCCGAGGCGGGCCGCCACAGGCCCTCCCCGGCAACCGGACCGGCCGCCCACGACTCGGCGGCGGCGGTCACGACCCGGCCTCGCCGAGGAAGTGCCGCAGGTAGCGCGGGTTCATCCGGTCCAGCGAGAACAGCACGTAGAAGTCGGCGCAGCCGAAGTCCCTGTCGTACGCGGGCTCGCCAGCCACCCAGGCGCCCAGCCGCAGGTAGCCGCGCAGCAGCGGCGGCACGAGCGCCCGGCGTCGCGCCGGGGTGAGCGCGGCGAGGTCGGCGGCGGGCGCCTCGGCGAACCAGGGCCGGCGCGGGGTGACCCGCAGCAGCGGCGGGGCGAGGTGCCGGGCGGTGACCTCGGCCCACACCTGCGCGGCGGCGGTCCCGCCGTCGGCGACCGGCACCGAGGCGCAGCCACCGAGCCAGCGGGCGCCGCGCAGGTGCAGGTAGCGGCAGATCCCGGCCCACATGAGGTTGATCACGGCGCCGGTGCGGTGGTCCGGGTGGACGCAGGAGCGGCCCGCCTCGACCAGGTCGTCGCGGAGCGGGGCGAGCGGGCCCAGGTCGAACTCGGCGTCGGCGTACCGGCGGTCGGTGCGGCCGGGCGGCAGCAGCCGGTACGTGCCGACGACCTCCCCGGTCCCCTCGTGCAGCACCACCAGGTGGTCGCAGTACGCGTCGAACCCGTCGGTGTCGAGCCCGGTGGCGGCGGTCGGCAGGGTGGCGCCGAGTTCGCCGGCGAACACCTCGTGGCGCAGGCGTTGCGCGGCCGCGACCAGTGTCGGGTCGTCGGCGATCAGCAGGGTGTAACCGCTGGTCGTGAGCGGTGCGCCAGCGGCGTGCAGAACGGCCATGACTCCTGTGTAGGTGCCCCGGGTTGCCACCGGGCGGGATGAGGGGTGTCGATCCGGTGAACGCCGGTCGGCGGCGGCGTGCGAACCGGGACGGCCGGGACGGGACCGGCGTGTGCGAGGCTGCCGGGCGGACCGCCCGCGACGGCGCCGGCGGAGGGGAACCGGAGGTGCACATGCTGGTCGAGGCCCGCTTCCAGGGGCCGGACGGCTCCGGCAACGGCGGCTGGAGCGCCGGGATCTTCGCCGCGCTGATCGACGACCGGGGCCCGGTGGAGGTCACGTTGCGCCGGCCGCCGCCGCTGGACACGCCGCTGACCGCCGCCGACGGCGAGGTACGCGATCCGGACGGACACCTGATCGCCCAGGTACGCCGGGTCGAACCGGTCGACGCGGTGGTGCCGCCGGTGGACCGGGCGACGGCGGCCGACGCCGCGCGGGCGTACCCCGGTCTGGTCGACCACCCCTTCCCCCGCTGCTACGTCTGCGGCCCGGCGAACCCGGACGGGCTGCGGATCTTCCCCGGGCGGCTGCCGGACGGGCGGACCGCCGCGCCGTTCCGCGCGCCGGCCGACGTGGTGCCCGCGACTGTGTGGGCGGCGCTGGACTGCCCGGGTGGCTGGGCGGTGCTCGCGCCCGGCCGGCCGTACGTGCTGGGGCGGATCGCCGCGCAGGTCACGGCGCTGCCACGGCCCGGCGACGAGTGCGTGGTGACCGGCCTCGCGGTCGGCGGTGAGGGACGCAAGGCCGAGGTGCACACCAGCCTGTACGGTTCGGACGGCGCGCTGCTCGGCCGCGCCCGGGCCACCTGGGTGGCGCTGCCGACCCGGTGATCTCCTCCCTGAGGAGGACGGCGCGTACGCGTCCCGCCTGATTGACCCCCTTGCGCCGGGTTGGAAGGCTGTTGCCGGGTGCCCCCGCAACGGCGCCCCCACCGGCGCGCGACGAGCCCGCCGGGGCAGGAGAGGAGAATGATGTCCGACGGGCAGCCACGCCCCAGTGCCGGGACCGGCCAGATCATCGTGTCCGGCCTGACCAAGCAATACAAGACCGTCCGCGCGGTGGACAACCTGTCGTTCACGGTCGAGCCGGGCCGGGTCACCGGCTTCCTCGGCCCCAACGGCGCCGGTAAGACGACCACGCTGCGCATGCTGCTCAACCTGGTGACGCCGAGCGCCGGCACGGCCACCATCGGCGGCAGCAGGTACGCCGACCTGCCCGATCCGCTGCGTACGGTCGGCGCGGTGCTGGAGGCGTCCAGCGCGCACAAGGGCCGCACCGGCATCAACCACCTGCGGGTGATCTGCGCTGCGGCGGGCCTGCCGAAGGAGCGCGCCGACGAGGCGCTCGCCCTGGTCGGGCTCTCGCCCGCCGCCAAGCGCAAGTTCAAGGGCTACTCGCTCGGCATGAAGCAGCGGCTCGGCATCGCCGCCGCGATGCTCGGCAACCCGCAGGTGCTGATCCTGGACGAGCCGGCCAACGGCCTGGACCCGGAGGGCATCCGCTGGATGCGCGGCTTCCTCAAGGGGCTGGCCGCCGAGGGACGGACGGTGCTGGTCTCCAGCCACCTGCTCTCCGAGATGCAGCTGCTCGCCGACGACGTGGTGATCATCGCGGCCGGCAAGCTGGTCCGGCAGGGCCCGGTCGACCAGGTGATGGCGTCGATGACGCACGACGTGCGGGTGCGGGTGCGCACCCCGCAGGCCGACGAACTGACCGCGGCGCTGCGCGAGCAGTCGGCCGTCGTCGACACCGACCCGCACGGCGCGCTGCTGGTGACCGGCGTGGACGCGCCGGCTGTGGGCCGCGTCGCGCTGGCCGCCAAGGTCGAGCTGCACGAGCTGACCACCGAGCGCCCCGACCTCGAAGGGGTCTTCCTGGAGCTGACGGCCGGAAAGGCGGAGATCCGATGACGCTTGTCCGATCCGAACTGCTCAAGATCCGTACCACCAGCACCTGGTGGATCTTCGGGCTGATCAGCCTGGCGCTGTGGGCGCTCACGCTGTTCTTCAACTGGTTGCAGACCGAGGCGCTGGCCGGCGGGGACTTCGGCGAGGTGCCGGCCGACCAGTCCGACCAGTTGCAGGCCATCTCGGCCGCCGACAACCTGGCGGCCAACCTCTACACGAACGGCCAGTTCTTCGGGCTGCTCATCGTGCTGCTGCTGGGCATCGTGGTGGTGACCAGCGAGTTCTTCCACCAGACGGTGACCACCACGTTCCTCACCGCGCCGCACCGCACCGCTGTGATGCTGGCCAAGCTGGCCGCGGCCGGCGTGCTGGCGCTGCTGTTCTGGCTCGTCACCACGGTGCTGAACCTGGTCACCGCGCCGCTGATCCTCAGCTCGGTGGACGTCGGCTCGCAGCTCGGCAGCGGCGCCGTGTGGCGGGCGATCGCGCTCAACGGCCTGGCGTACCTGCTGTGGTCGGTGCTCGGCGTCGGGCTCGGCGTGCTGATCCGCAGCCAGATCGGCGCCACCGTGACCGGCATCCTGTTCTACCTGGGCGGCGCGATCGGCGCGGTCATCGTCCTCAGCCTCCTCGCGGCGCGGTACGGCGACTGGATCAACAAGCTCCAGCTGCTGGTCCCGTCGCTGGCCTCCGGGCTCATGGTCGGCGGTGACACGGACATCCCTGGTAACCCGCCGCAGTGGGCCGGCGCCCTGGTGCTGATCGGGTACGCGGTGGTGGCCGGCGCGATCGGCGTGGCTACGATCCGCAAGCGCGACATCTCCTGACCTCGCGTCGGGGACGGACCCCGGTCGGTGACGGACGTCATCGGCCGGGGTCTCGCTCGTCTAGCAGGAGTCGGCGGATCACGCAGCGTTTGCCGAACTTCTGGCATCTTCTGTGAAACGGACCACCAGCCGGAGGCGAGAATGCCTGCGCGCAGCGCACGGCGTAGCCTTGGCATCGGTTTACCCAGCGTCGGCAACCGGGGGTCACCGGGGGCCACCGTGACATTCACAACCGCGTGAAAGAGGCGATTAGCGGCCGTGTCGACCCAGCAGACTTCGCAGGAGAACCCACTGGCGGGTTTCGGCCCGAACGAGTGGATCGTCGAGGAGATGTACCAGCGTTACCTCGCCGACCCCTCGAGCGTCGATTCGGCCTGGCACGACTTCTTCGCCGACTACCGGCCGGCCCCGGGCGCCGCCACACCGCGCCCGGACGGGCAGGCCAAGCCGGCCGCGAAGCCGGAGCCGGCCGAGCAGCAGGAGGCGGTGGCGACCGTCACCGCGCAGCCCGCCAAGGCCGAGCCGAAGGCCGCCCCCAAGGCCGCGCCCGCCCCGGCCAAGCCCGCCGCCAAGCCGGCGGCGAAGGCCCCTGAGCCGGCCAAGAAGTCCGCCCCGGCCAAGCCGGCCGCCAAGGCGCCGACCGCGAGCGCCGCGGGCACCACGCCGCTGCGCGGCGTCGCCGCCAAGATCGTGCAGAACATGGACGCGTCGCTGTCGGTCCCGACCGCCACGAGCGTGCGCGCCGTCCCGGCCAAGCTGCTCGTCGACAACCGCATCGTGATCAACAACCACCTGACCCGCGGTCGCGGTGGCAAGGTCAGCTTCACCCACCTGATCGGGTACGCGCTCGTCCGCGCGGTCGTCGAGCACCCGGAGATGAACAACTCCTTCGCCGAGGTCGACGGCAAGCCGGCGATGGTCCGCCCGGAGCACGTCAACCTGGGCATCGCGATCGACCTGGTCAAGCCGGACGGCTCGCGCAACCTGGTGGTGCCGTCCATCAAGGGCTGCGAGCAGATGGACTTCCGGCAGTTCTGGCAGGCGTACGAGGACGTGGTCCGGCGCGCCCGCCGCAACGAGCTGACCATGGAGGACTACTCCGGCACCACGATCTCGCTCACCAACCCGGGCGGCATCGGCACGGTGCACTCGATCCCGCGCCTGATGCAGGGGCAGAGCGCCATCATCGGCGTCGGCGCGATGGAATACCCGGCCCCCTACCAGGGCATGAGCGAGGCCACCCTGGCCGAGAACGCGGTCAGCAAGGTCATCACGCTGACCAGCACGTACGACCACCGGATCATCCAGGGCGCGCAGTCCGGCGAGTTCCTGAAGGTCATGCACGAGCTGCTGCTCGGCGAGCGCGGCTTCTACGACGACATCTTCACCTCGCTGCGGATCCCGTACGAGCCGGTGCGCTGGATGCGCGACGTGGCCGTCGACAGCGAAGGCCAGATCAACAAGACCGCTCGGGTGCACGAGCTGATCCACGCGTACCGGGTGCGCGGCCACCTGATGGCCGACACCGACCCGCTGGAGTTCAAGATCCGTAAGCACCCGGACCTGGACGTGCTCCAGCACGGGCTCACGCTCTGGGACCTCGACCGCGTCTTCCCGGTCAACGGCTTCGCCGGCCAGCAGCGGATGAAGCTGCGGTCGATCCTCGGCGTGCTGCGCGACTCGTACTGCCGCCGGGTCGGCATCGAGTACATGCACATCCAGGACCCGGAGGAGCGGCGCTGGATCCAGGAGCGGGTCGAGCGCAAGTACGAGAAGCCCAGCTCCGACGAGCAGAAGCACGTGCTGAACCGGCTCAACGCCGCCGAGGCGTTCGAGACGTTCCTCCAGACCAAGTACGTCGGCCAGAAGCGCTTCTCGCTGGAGGGCGGCGAGTCGCTGATCCCGCTGCTCGGTGAGGTGCTGGAGTGCTCCGCCGAGGCCGGGCTGGACGAGGTCGTCATCGGCATGGCCCACCGCGGCCGGCTCAACGTGCTGGCGAACATCGTCGGCAAGCCGTACGAGAAGATCTTCTCCGAGTTCGAGGGGCACCTCGACCCGCGGTCCACGCAGGGCTCGGGCGACGTGAAGTACCACCTCGGCCAGAACGGCAAGTTCACCACCCCGGACGGCGAGCACGCGGTCAAGGTGTCGGTGGTGGCGAACCCGTCGCACCTGGAGGCCGTGGACCCGGTGCTGGAGGGCATCGTCCGGGCCAAGCAGGACCGCATCGACCTCAAGCTGGAGGGCTACACAGTGCTGCCGCTGGCGGTGCACGGTGACGCCGCCTTCGCCGGCCAGGGCGTTGTGGCCGAGACGCTCAACCTGTCCCAGCTGCGCGGCTACCGCACCGGCGGCACCGTGCACGTGGTCGTCAACAACCAGGTCGGCTTCACCACCGCCCCGGAGTACAGCCGGTCCAGCCTCTACAGCACCGACGTGGCCCGGATGATCCAGGCGCCGATCTTCCACGTGAACGGCGACGACCCGGAGGCCGTGGTCCGGGTGGCCCGGCTCGCGTTCGAGTACCGGCAGGCGTTCAACAAGGACGTCGTGATCGACATGGTCTGCTACCGCCGGCGCGGGCACAACGAGGGCGACGACCCGTCGATGTCCAACCCGGAGATGTACAAGATCATCGACTCGAAGCGGTCCGTCCGGAAGCTCTACACCGAGGAGCTGATCGGGCGCGGCGACATCACCGTGGAGGACGCGGAGGAGCTGCTGCGCGACTACCAGGGGCAGCTTGAGCGGGTCTTCAAGGCCACCCGGGACGCCGCGACCACCCCGCGTCAGCTCAGCCGCCCGGCGCGGGAGGAGGAGCCGGAGCCGCAGGTCGACACCGCCACCGACGCCGCAGTGGTCAAGGCGATCGGCGAGGCGCACGTCAACCTGCCGGAGGGCTTCACCCCGCACAAGCGGATCCAGCAGCTGCTGGAGCGGCGCCGCAAGATGTCCGTCGAGGGCGGCATCGACTGGGGCTTCGCCGAGATCATCGCGTTCGGCACGCTGCTGCACGACGGGGTCACCGTCCGGCTCGCCGGGCAGGACTCGCGCCGCGGCACGTTCGTCCAGCGGCACGCCTCGGTGGTCGACGCCAAGACCGGCGAGGACTACCTGCCGCTGAAGTCGCTCACCGCCGACGGCGAGCGGTCGCGCTTCTTCGTCCACGACTCGCTGCTCTCCGAGTACGCGGCCATGGGCTTCGAGTACGGCTACTCGGTGGAGAACATCAACGCGCTGGTGGCCTGGGAGGCCCAGTTCGGTGACTTCGTCAACGGCGCCCAGTCGGTGATCGACGAGTTCATCTCCTCCGGCGAGGTGAAGTGGGGCCAGCGCTCCGCGGTGACCCTGCTGCTGCCGCACGGCCACGAGGGCCAGGGCCCGGACCACACCTCCGGCCGCCCGGAGCGGTTCCTCCAGCTCTGCGCCGAGGACAACATGCGGGTGGCCATCCCGACCACCCCGGCGAACTACTTCCACCTGCTGCGCCGCCAGGCCCTGTCGCCCAAGCGCAAGCCGCTGGTGGTGTTCACGCCGAAGTCGCTGCTGCGGCACAAGCTCTGCGTGTCGCCGGTGGAGGACTTCACCACCGGGACGTTCCAGCCGGTGCTGGCCGACACCGCGGCTCCGGCGCCGGAGCAGGTGAAGCGGGTGCTGCTCTGCTCGGGCAAGGTCTACTACGACCTGTTCCAGGCCCGGCAGGAGCGGGGCGTCACCGACACCGCGATCCTCCGGATGGAGCAGCTCTACCCGCTGCCCGTCGAGGAGGTCCGGGCCGCGCTGGCGCAGTACCCGAACGCCGAGGACTTCGCCTGGGTCCAGGAGGAGCCCGCCAACCAGGGCGCCTGGTCGTTCGTCGCGCTCAACCTGCTGGAGCACCTGCCCGAGGTCCGGCTGCGCCGCATCTCCCGCCCGGCCGCCGCCGCCCCGGCGGTCGGCTCGGCGAAGATGCACGAGGTCGAGCAGAACGCGCTGATCGAGGCGGCTCTCCCCCGCCCGTGACATCACCGGCAGCGGCCCGTCCCGACCCGGGGCGGGCCGCTGCCGTACGACGACGAGAGGAACACCGTGTACTTCACCGACCGTGGCATCGAGGAGCTGGTCGAGCGCCGTGGCGACGAGCAGGTCAGCATGGAGTGGCTGGGCGAGCGGCTGCGTGACTTCATCGATCTGAACCCGGAGTTCGAGACCCCGATCGAGCGGTTCGCCACCTGGCTGGCCCGCCTCGACGACCCGGACGACGACTGACCGGGCGACGGACCGACGCGCCGCGCGGCCGGGTCTCAGCCGGTCGCGCCCCGCCCGGCGACCCGGAGGTCTCCGGTACGCCGCAGCTTCTGCCAGCCGAGCCGGCCGCCGGTCAGCGCGGTGCCGACGGCCTGGAGCAGCACCAGGTACATCACCTGCCGGTAGACGAACTGCTGCAACGGCAGCACCCAGAGCACACCGAGCTTCTCCCGGTCCAGCCGGAAGGCGAGCACCGCGGTGAGGAGCTGGAGCGCGAGCATCGCCAGCCAGGCCACCACTGTGTCGCTGCGATCCAGGAAGATCAGCCCGTAGATCGCGAGCAGGTCGATCACCGGGGCGGCCAGCGGCAGCAGCACACCGAACAGCGTCAGGAACGACAGGCACCGGCGGCCGAACCGGCCCGACCGGCCGCTGTCGATCACCGAGCGCCGGTGCTTCCACATCGCCTGGAGGGTGCCGTAGCTCCACCGGTACCGCTGCTTCCACAGCTGGCCGACGGTGGTCGGGGCCTCGGTCCAGGCGCGGGCGCTCTCCTCGTACACGATGTGCCAGCCGGCCCGGCCGAGGGCGATGGTGACGTCGGTGTCCTCGGCCAGCGTGTCGTCGGTCATGCCGCCCACCTGCTCCAGCGCCTGGCGCCGGAACGCGCCGATCGCACCCGGGACGGTGGGCATGCAGCGCAGCGTCTCGTAGAGGCGGCGGTCGAGGTTGAAGCCGATGACGTACTCGATGTGCTGCCACTTGGCGATCAGGCCGCGGCGGTTGCCGACCTTGACGTTGCCGGCGACCACGCCGACCCGGGGGTCGGCGAACGGCTGGACCAGCCGGCGGACCGAGTCCGGCTCGAAGATCGTGTCGCCGTCGACCATGACGATCAGGTCGTGCCGGGCCAGCGCGACGCCGGTGTTGAGCGCGCTGGGCTTGCCGCCGTTGGGCTTGCGCACGACCCGCACGTTCGGCAGGCGCAGCGCCGCGACGATGTCGGCGGTGCCGTCGGTCGAGCCGTCGTCGACCACCACCACCTCGATGCCGCCGGGGTGGTCACCCAGGGCCAGCGAGCGGACCGCCGCGGCGATGCCCTCCCGCTCGTTGTACGCGGGCACGATCACCGAGACCGGTTCGGTGACCGGCGGGCCCCAGGACCAGTCGCGGCGACGGCGGCGGCGCGCGTGCCGCGGGGCCACGACGAACAGCAGCAGGGTACGGCCGATCGTGAGCACCCCGACGAGCACGAAGAAGACGCCGAGCACCCCGAACATGCCGTCGGCGACGCGTACCGCGCCGACCAGGACGTGGCCCCGCCACCGCTCGTCGAGCGGGGCCGCCGTCTGCCCGCCGACCGGGCCTGATACGCCTGCCGCCGCGAACGTCTGGTTGAGCCCTTCGCTGACCGTGGTGAAGCGGTAGCCGCGCTCCAGCATCATCGGGATGTACCGGTCCAGCGCGGCCACGGTGCCGGACCGGTCGCCGCCCGCGTCGTGCCAGAGCGCGATCGTGCCCGCCGTCCCGTCCGGCGTGGCGTTGGCGACCATCTCCTCGACCGACGGAAGCTCCCAGTCCCGGCTGTCGACGTCGTTGACCACTGTGAGGTAGCCCAGTTCGCCGGCCTGCCGCAGCATCGGCCAGTCCCGGTCGGTGTAGGCGTCCGCGCGGGACGAGTACGGGAACCGCAGCAGCGACGGCCGGACGCCTGTGGTGCTGGCGACGGCGAGCTGCGTCTGCGCGTACTCCAGTTCCCGCCGCCAGTCCGGCAGCGCGGCGAGGTCGGGATGGGTGAACGTGTGCACGCCCAGCTCGTGTCCCTCCGTCACCAGCCGGCGGGTCACCTCCGGGTTGCGGACGACCTGTGAGCCGATGACGAAGAAGGTGCCCTTCACCTGGTACTTGTCCAGGACGCGCAGCACCTCCGGCGTCCACCGCGGGTCGGGCCCGTCGTCGAAGGTGAGCGCGACGGTACGCGGCGGCAGCCGGTGCGACTGGGTCCGGCCCTCCGCGCCGACGTTGACGATCGGGCCGCCCCCGATGACCGAGCTGGGGACCTCCCGCTGGCTGCCGGGCGTCACCCGGTTGTCGGGCACGAACGCGGCGTTCGTGTACGCCTCGACGACCAGCAGACCGGCCAGGACGACCACGACCATGGTGACCAGGGCCCAGCTCGGCCGGGGCAGCAGACGCCGCCCACGGGACCGGCGCGCGCCGGGGATCTGCCGGACGTCCAGCACGACTGTGGACGCGTCGTCCGGCCGCCGCCCGGCCCGGTGCCGGCGGGCGGCGTGCACGCGGCGGGGATCCAGTGGGGCGGTGGGCTGGTCACCTGTCGACGGGCGGGCGCCTCGTCACTCATCGGCGGGATCGGCCGGCGCGACGGGGTCGGCGGGCAGCATGAAGAAGACGCTGGAGGCGACGGAGACGCCGGGCACGGTCCGGATGATCTCGAAGGCCGGGCGGATGGTGGCGGCTGTGGTGTGGGTGGCGCCGG
>NZ_LEKG01000127.1:0-22353 GCF_001029515.1 Micromonospora sp. RV43
GGGCCGGTCTCCGGCCCGGCCACGCCGGTGGACCACTGCGTCAGCAGGCCACGCCGATGCCCCGGGCACGCAGGAACGGCGCCGGGTCGATCTGGTTCCACATCGCGCCCTGGTGCACCTCGAAGTGCAGGTGCGGGCCGGTGGAGTCGCCGGTGGAGCCCTCGTACCCGATGACCTGACCGGCCTTGACCGTGTCGCCGACGCCGACGGCGAGCCGGCTCTGGTGGGCGTAGTGGGTCAGGTAGCCGTTGTGGTGGTCGATGAAGACCGAGATGCCGTAGCCGTCGCCCACGTCACCGGCCTTGACCACGGTGCCAGCTGCGGCGGCGTGGATCGGCGTGCCGGCCGGCATGGCGAAGTCGATGCCGGCGTGCTGGGTGCCCCAGCGGGGCCCGTAGCACGACGTGATGTCGGCGCCCTTCATCGGGATGACCCAGGTGGGCTTCTTCGCCACTGTCGTCTTCTTCGGCTTCGGCTTGGGTTTCGCCGTCGCCGTCTTCTTCGGTGCCGGGCTGGTCGCGCTCGCGCTCGGGCTCGGCGACGGGCTGGCCGGTACGGCGGACGGGGTGACCGGCTCGCGGGCCGAACGGTCGGCGCGGTCGGCGTCGTCGGCGCGGGCCGCTACGCCGAGGTCGACGGCGGCCGGCGTCGGGTCGGACGGGGCGGTGGTGACGACCACGCCGCCGATGCCGAGGCCGAGCAGGGCCACCGCGCCGGTGACCACGTAAACGGTGCGCCGGGCGCGGCGCGGGCGCCGGTGCCGGGCGGGAGCGTTGTCCGGGGTGGGGCTGCTGTGCTGCACGGTATCCTTCATCGGTTCGAGGGGCACGTGACCTCGAAATACTGGTGTCGGTGCAGGTCGCAGCGGGTATCGGGGGTGCGGAGGCGGTGGCCCGCGCCGCCACCGCGCGTCCGGTTTCGGACCGGCCGGCCGGTTCGGTCGAAGAGACGATCATTCGGCGATGTGCTCCCGCTCACACCGGCCGGTGTGACGTGGCAGACATCGGCACAGACGAAACCGCCCGGACCGTGCGGTCCGGGCGGTGACGGGGCGGTACGGAGCGTCAGGACGCGGCTACGTCGCTGTAAACTGCCTCGACTTCGAGCTGAATGTCCACTCCGCGATCCTTGAGGAACGCCACCGGGTCCTGCGGCTGGCCCTTGACATGGATCTCCAGGTGCAGGTGGGAGCCGTAGGAGTGGCCGGTGTTGCCGACCAGGCCGAGCTGGTCGCCGGCCTTCACCTCCTGGCCCTCCTTGACCGTCACCGCGGAGGAGTGGCCGTAGATGGCCTCGCTGCCGTCGGAGTGCTGGACGATGACGGCGTAGCCGTAGCCGCCGAACCAGCCGGCCTTGGTGACGGTGCCGGCGTGGACCGCCTTGTAGGGCGTGCCCTCCGGGGCGACCAGGTCGATGCCGGTGTGCAGCTTGCCCCACCGCATGCCGTAGGGGGACTTGAAGTCGTAGCCGTGCAGCGGCAGGAGCCACGGGTCCTGCTCGGCGGCCTTGCTGTCGGAGCGGTCGGCACGGGACGGGCGCTCCGCGCTGTCGGCGCGGGCGGCGGCGTCCTGGCTGGCGACCGAAGCCTGCCGGAGCTCGTCGAGGACCGACGGGCTGACGCTCTTGGCGTCGGGGAGGGCGTTCGCGCCGATGGCGACGATGCCGGCGCCGACGAAGGCGGTGGTGACCACCGCGGCGTAGCGGCTCCGCGGGGGGGTGGGTACGCGGCGGCGGCCGCGATAGCGATCGGGCTCAGACGACAGGCGCTGGCGCACGCACACCCTCCGTTGTCGGGGATCCGATGCGACTCCGGACCGTTCGGTGAAGCTCGGTCGAACCTCCGGTGCCGCGTCGTCACCCGTCCGTGGACCTGATGACAACCGTGGACACGTTAGCCAACCGCCACTCCTGTCACAAGCCGAAGCGCCGAAATACTGATTCGTTATGTCCAATTCCATCCGACCTTGTCATAGCTCGTGCCGCCGGTCGGATGGTATGTCGACTGCCCATTCGTCGCGGATAGTGACCGAACGGCGGAGGTGTCCGGCTTTCCGCGTACCCGGGTGGGCGGTAGTGGGGCGGCTCGTATGTGGGAAGGTCCGGCCCGGCTTCCCGCCTCCGGTCCGGCCGGGTTACCGTTCGTTCAGGTCAGGAGTGCCGGTGAAAGGTGTGCGCAGATGAGCTCTCGTATCCGGGTCGTCGTCGCGAAGCCCGGCCTGGACGGCCACGACCGGGGAGCGAAGGTGGTCGCCCGCGCCCTGCGTGACGCGGGCATGGAGGTCATCTACACCGGCCTGCACCAGACGCCGGAGCAGATCGTCGAGACCGCGATCCAGGAGGACGCGGACGCGGTCGGCCTCTCGGTGCTCTCGGGCGCGCACATGACGCTGTTCAAGCGCGTCGTCGAACTGCTCACCGAGCGCGACGCCACCGACATCGTGGTGTTCGGCGGCGGCATCATCCCCGAGGCCGACATCCCGGAGCTGGAGCGGCTCGGCGTCGCGAAGATCTTCACCCCGGGCGCCACCACCGGGTCGATCGTCGAGTGGGTGCGGGAGAACGTCGCCCAGCCGGTCGGCTGACCCCGCCCGGTTCCCGGCCCCTGCGTGCCCGGCCCCCGCGTTTCCGGCTCCGGGCACGGGGGAGGGGCCGGACGCACCCCTCACACGCCCGGCCCCTCTATGCACGACGCCCCGCCGCCACCCCTCGACCGACAGGGCATCGGCCGCTCCCGTCGCCGCGCTTGACCAGCGCGCCGACATCACACTCAACGACGCCCCCGACGGGCGGTTACGCCCGGGCCCGGAGATCCCTCGGACGGCTGACGCCCCCGTGCGCCGGGGCCTCAGTGATCGGCCCGGCCGAGCCCGGTCTGTGCATTACCGCACACCCCGCACCCGCTCGGTTGCCGCCCGTTCCCATCTCGTTAGGCTGCGGCAAATGGCCTGTCTCATCTGATGACAGGCGTCAAACTGATTTTCCGAAGCTGGTGGCGGCGCGACGGCGCGCCGCGGAGACGGGACGGGACGCGCAATCGTGGACCTGTACGAGTACCAGGGGCGGGACCTGTTCGAGCGGCACGGCTTGCCCGTGCTCGCCGGCGGCGTCGCCACTACCCCGGAGGAGGCCCGCGCGATCGCCGAACGCCTCGGCGGCCGGGTGGTCGTCAAGGCGCAGGTGAAGGTCGGTGGCCGCGGCAAGGCCGGCGGCGTGAAGCTGGCCGAGGGCGCGGAGGAGACGGTGGCCCGGGCCACCGACATCCTCGGCATGGACATCAAGGGTCACACCGTCCACAAGGTCATGATCACCGTGACCGCGGACGTGGCCGAGGAGTACTACTTCTCGTACCTGCTCGACCGGGCGAACCGCACCTTCCTCTGCATCGCCAGCGTGGCCGGCGGTATGGACATCGAGCAGGTCGCGGCCGAGACCCCGGAGCGGGTCGTGAAGGCGCCGATCGACGCCAACACCGGCGTGGACGAGGCGAAGGCGCGCGAGATCGTCACCGCGGCCGGCTTCCCGGCCGAGATCGCCGACCAGGTGGTCGAGGTCGCGGTCAAGCTGTGGCAGGCGTTCGTGGCCGAGGACGCCACGCTCGTCGAGGTGAACCCGCTGGCCACGACCAAGGACGGCAAGCTGCTGCTCCTGGACGCCAAGGTCACCCTGGACGAGAACGCCGGGTTCCGGCACCCGGACCACGAGGCCCTGGTCGACCAGGCGTCGGTGGACCCGCTGGAGCAGGCCGCGAAGGCCAAGGACCTCAACTACGTCAAGCTCGACGGCGAGGTCGGCATCATCGGCAACGGCGCGGGCCTGGTCATGTCCACGCTCGACGTGGTCGCGTACGCGGGCGAGCGGCACGGCGGCGTCAAGCCGGCCAACTTCCTCGACATCGGCGGCGGCGCGAGCGCCGAGGTGATGGCGAACGGCCTGGAGATCGTCCTGTCCGACCCGTCGGTCAAGAGCGTCTTCGTCAACGTCTTCGGCGGCATCACCGCCTGTGACGCGGTCGCCAACGGCATCGTGCAGGCGCTGGCGCTGCTGGAGCAGCGCGGCGAGAAGGCCACCAAGCCGCTCGTCGTGCGCCTCGACGGCAACAACGCCGAGGCCGGCCGGGCGATCCTCGACGGCGCGGCCAACCCGCTGATCCAGCGGGTCGACACCATGGACGGCGCGGCCGAGCGGGCCGCCGAGCTGGCAGCTGCGGGGGTCTGACAATGGCTATCTGGCTGACCAAGGACTCCAAGGTCATCGTGCAGGGGATGACCGGTTCCGAGGGCTCCAAGCACACCCGGCGGATGCTCGCCGCCGGCACCAACGTGGTCGGCGGCGTGAACCCGCGCAAGGCCGGCACGACCGTCGACTTCGACGGCACCGAGCTGCCCGTCTTCGCCTCCGTCGCGGACGCGATGAAGGAGACCGGCGCGGACGTCACCGTCATCTTCGTGCCGCCGCAGTTCACCAGGGCCGCCGTGGTCGAGGCGATCGACGCCGGCATCGACCTGGCCGTGGTGATCACCGAGGGCGTGCCGGTGCACGACACCGCCGCGTTCTGGGCGTACAACCGGGCCCAGGGCGAGCGCACCCGGATCATCGGCCCGAACTGCCCGGGCATCGCCTCGCCGGGCGCGTCGAACGCCGGCATCATCCCGGCCGACATCACCGGCTCCGGCCGGATCGGCCTGGTCAGCAAGAGCGGCACGCTGACCTACCAGATGATGTACGAGCTGCGCGACATCGGCTTCTCCACCTGCGTCGGCATCGGCGGTGACCCGATCATCGGCACCACCCACATCGACGCCCTGGCCGCCTTCGAGGCGGACCCGGAGACCGACGCGATCGTCATGATCGGTGAGATCGGCGGCGACGCCGAGGAGCGGGCGGCCGAGTTCATCAAGGCCAACGTCACCAAGCCGGTGGTCGGCTACATCGCCGGCTTCACCGCCCCGCCCGGCAAGACCATGGGCCACGCCGGCGCGATCATCTCGGGCTCGGCGGGCACCGCCGACGCCAAGAAGGCGGCGCTGGAGGCGGTGGGCGTCAAGGTCGGCAAGACCCCGACCGAGACCGCCAACCTGATGCGGGAGATCATGTCCGGCCGCTGAGCGGCCGAGCGACGTGTCGAGGGGGCCGACCGGGGAACCGGTCGGCCCCCTCGCGTTCAGCGATACCAGTACGGGTAGTACGAGTTGCCCCGGGCGCGCACGATGGCGCTTGCGACGATGTTGATCACGCCGAACGCGATGGCCAGCCAGCCGAGCAACTGCGACCGGCCGTTGCGCCGGGCGTCGCGGATCGACAGCGCGCCGAAGACGATGCCCAGGATCCCGCAGCAGAGCAGGCCGAAGACGATGCCGAGGACGCCCCAGAGCGTGGTCCGGTCCCGGCCGACGGCCGGTGGCGGCGGGGGCGGCGGATACGGAGCGTGCACGGCTTCCTCCGAGCGGTCGGCGCCGCGACGGGAACGGTCGCGTCTGAGGCCGAGGCTAGACCGGATCACCACCGCGGGACCGGGGTTCGGCGCGTAGGCGAGGCTGACCAGTGTGATGCCCGCCTGACCGGCCACCCCGGTCCGGTACGCCCCGATCATGTCGGCCGCGTCGCCGCCACCGGTGGCCACCGCCAGCCCGGCCGCACCGGCACCCGCGCCGCACAGCAGCAGCGCCGCCACCAGTCCGGTACGCAGACCGTCGCGCACCGGCGGTGGGCAGCGCTCGGCCAGCAGCGCCCAGACACCTGTGGTGCGCAGCGCGCCGACCAGGGCGGCGGGTACGCCGAACGCGGCGAACGTGAGCGCGGCGGTGACCGGGGAGACCCGCAGGCCGCCCGCGTCGACAGCGAACGCGGCGAGTGCGCCGAGCAGCGCGTACCCGATGCCGACGGCGACAGCGACGGTGAGCGCCTGGCGGGGTGACCCGGCCCCGCGCGCGCCGACGGCCCGGCTGACGTGCACCCCGGCGCGGGTGAGCCGCCAGACGGCGAGCGCGCTGAGCGCGAGCGGCGCCAGACCGAGCGGCCCGGCGGTGGTCTGCAACGGCACCCCGTGCCCGAGCAGCCAGCCGGCCAGGCCGGCGCGCAACGCGCCGCCGAACGATCCGGCGTCCTCGCTGAGCTGGGCGAGGCCCAGCACGGCGGACACCGGCAGCCAGGAGGTCAGCGCCGCCCAGAGCGCGGCCACCCCGGCGGCGACCGGCAGCGGGGCCCGGCTGCGGGGCTCCTCACCCGATCGGGGTGCGGGCACCCGCGCGGCCGGGCGGGCACGGCCGGGCGACCCGGCGCGCTCGTCGGCGTGCCGCGCCTGCCGCACCGTGGCAGGCTGCTCGACATGAGCCCGATCCGGCAGCACGAGGCGCTGGCCCAGGCGTACGACGGCATCACCGCCGTCGTCACCCCGCTCGACGACGCCGGCCTGCAACGGCCCACCCGGTGCCGTGGCTGGGTCGTCGCCGACCTGCTCTTCCACGTGCTCTGCGACGCCCAGCGCGCACTCGTCGCCCTGGCCAGCCCCGCACCCGGACCGGCCGACGTGGACGACGTCAGCTACTGGCGCGCGTTCACCCCCGGTGACGACGTGAGCGCCGGGCACGCCTGGTGGGCACGCCGCTCCGCCGCTGCCTTCGACAGGCCCACAGGCGTGGTCCGGCTCTGGGCCGACACCGCGCCCGCCGCCGTCCGCGCGGCCACCGCGGCCGACCCCGACGGGTACGTGACCACGCAGGGTCATGTGCTGCGCGTACCCCATCTGCTCGCCACCCTGACCACCGAGGCGGTCATCCATCACCTGGATCTGGTGGTGGACCTGCTGGACGCGCCGCGGCCGGCGGCGGACCCGACGCGGGTCGCGGTGACCACGATGGACGGCCTGCTCAGCGACGACGCGGTACGGCCGGCCGGCTGGGACGACCACGACTACCTGCTGAAGGCCGCCGGGCGGGTGCCGCTCACCGACCGGGACCGGCTGGAGCTGGGCGAGGCCGCCGGCTGGTTCCCGCTGCTCGGCTGACGTCGCTCAGACGATGGCCATGTCGACGAAGCGCGACAGGTGCAGCTGGGCCGCTACAGTGACCGTGTCGGTAGGACCATTTCTGTGCTTTGCAACAATAAAGTCCGCTTCGCCCGCTCGCGGCGACTCCTTGTCGTAGTAGTCGTCGCGGTGCAGAAGAATGACAACGTCCGCATCCTGCTCGATCGAGTTGTGCGCGGCGATCCCGTTGGCGATGAAGTTGTGCGTGCCGAGCACCGTGGCGTCGTAAACGTCCTTCTCGCCGACTGACTCGATCGAGACGATCTCGTCCCAGAAGATGTCGTTCGTGGCGTGCAGGTCGAGATCCGCAGAGTCCAGCACCGCGGCCACCTTGGCGAGACGGCACCGGCTGGGTGCACGCTTCCACATCGCGCTGCCGGAGAACTGGGTTCCGACCGCCGCCGCGAACTCCCGGTGGCTCATTTTGCGCTCCGCCAGGACCTCCCGAACCCGTGACCACACCTCCCTGGGAACGGTGTCCACGTTCGGGTTACTGATGACGGATTCGAGAATCACCAGCAGCGCCGCGCAGCTGTTGGCGCGCTCACCGTGCACACCGATTTCCCGAAGGAAGCGGAGCTGGTCGTCTCGGCCGGAGATGTCCAGGGTGTACTGCGGCCGGTGTCGGGCGACCGGTACCTGCCGCAGTCGAGCCGAGATTCCGTAGCGAAGCAGCAGGCGTGAGATGTCCTCCAGCATGCGCCGCGACGTGGAGGAGAAGTAGACCCGTCCGCCTCGGCCGGACTTGTTGACGGTCACGGACCCGTCGGTGGCCCAGAGGTGCCGAAGGAAGAGGGTGATCTGCTCCTTGGGCAGACCGAACACCGCTTGAGGTACGAACTTCTCGTGGGACCGCAGCCCGAACAGCCCCAACCCGTCCAGCCACTCGGCGATCGGATTCCGCCGCCCGCGAGCGAGCCGGAATGGTGCCGGTAGCCGGAGCGTGGTCACTCGGGCAGCCGGGTAGTCGTCTCGCACAGCCGTGATCCCGAAGTGCGTCGCGGCCTCAGTCACGGCCGCCAGGTTGGCCTCGTCACAACTGGCGTAGCGGATCGGCTGCCGGCGGACGAACGAGCCGTCCCCGAGGAGGTGTGCCAGCATGACCACCGCCGACTCGGCCCACGGCTGGATGTTCAGCGGCGGCGGAATGTGCCGAGGCGCGGCGAGCCGCGTTCCAACCGTGAGTTCCTCCAGTGGCACCCACCCGCCGAACGTGAGGAAAGGATGGTTGGCAGTCGCCTCCACCTGTTTCCCGGAGGCGAGGGTCATCCGGAACACCTCCCGCGTCCCACTGGGGAATGCGTGCGTGAGCGTCCGGGGGGTGTAGCGGAGACCTTCATCGAGGGCCCAGACCGGAATGTCCCTGACGTTCCCAGCAAGAAGCGCCCCGAGGGTGATCTCCGAGTTGTCGTCGGCCCTGATAAGTCTCGTATCCGCGGTCAGGCAGCCCGATTCACGCAGGTCGGAAAGCTGGGGTCGCTTGTCGGTGCGCTGCTCGGGGCCACGGTTCAGCTGACTCACCGCGATCACCGGGCATTCGACCTCCTTGGCCAGCAGCTTCAGGCCACGGGACAGGTCCGCGACCTCCTGCTGCCGGCTCTCGGTGCGCTTCGGCGAGGTCATCAGCTGGAGATAGTCGACGACGATCAGCTTCAGGTCGTGCTTCTGCTTGAGCCGTCGCGCCTTCGCCCGGATCTCCATGAGGTTCATGCTCGGCGTGTCGTCGACGAAGAGCGGCGCCTCGCTGATCTCACCCATGCAGCGGGCCAGCTTGGTCCAGTCGTCGTCGGAGAGCTGGCCACTGCGCAGGACGTGCAGGGGCACGCGCGCCTCGGCCGAGAGGAGTCGCATGACGATCTCGACCTTGCTCATTTCCAGCGAGAAGATCGCCGACGCCTGGTTGGCGCGGATAGCTGCATTTCGGGCGAAGTCCATACTTGCCGTGCTGTTGTGCGTCGGGATCATCGAGCGGCCCGCCAGATACAGATGGTCGGAATTGTCGACGGTCACACAGCGCACCGGAACGCTCGGCACCGGACGGACGTCCACGATGAACCGCGAGTGGGAGCGGACGTCCGAGGACGTCCGGCGCCGGGCCGCATGGGCGGTCCGCTTCCGGTCCAGCCGGAAGACCGTGTCCGGGGTGGAGAAGTTCAGCGTGTACGCGATCGACGATTCCTCGGTACGGCCGCGCACCTTGCGCTCGGTCATGGTGCACCGATAGCCCAGGCTGACGACGAGTTCCCGTACGCCGTCGATCAAGCGCCGCGAGGTGGACGTGTACTGCAGGTTCCCGGTCGGCGCCACCGTGCCGTCGGTGTCCATGAGACCGGCGAGCAACGCCCGGCGCTGGGTTTCGGAGGCGCGTAGATAGTCGTCCGGAATGTGCTTGTCGTAGGCCACCCCGACCCGGCGGAGCAGGGCGAGGAAGGAGCCGTTCCGCTCGTGGCACTCGGCGCAGCGGCGGGTTGCGGGGTTCTCCCGCAGGGCACGGGTGGAGCCGCCGCAGTCGACGCAGGTGCGGTCCGCCGTCCTGGCCGGCGTGGGCAGATGCACGCTGTAGACCATGGGCCCGCTCGGGCGCACCAGGAAGCCGTCCTGGGCCACGAGGTCGAGCATCTCCGCGTCCGCGGTGGTGAAGCGGCTGGCCCCGGTGTGCCCGTCGCCGAGCCACACCCCGAGGGTGTACGGCGGGACGGTCAGATCGCGTTCCGGAAGTCGGAGCGGCGCGCAGTTCCGCACGGCGTGGTTGAGACGGCGGTCGGCCGTCTCGGTACGTAGCGTGGCCGCGATCTGCGCCGTCGTGACGATTCCGTCATGCTCGGCGCGGCTGCCGGCGTTCACCGGTCGTTCCGCGCGTGCACGGAGGCCGGAAATCAACGCGCCCACCGGGTAGCCAGGAGCCGTCCAGTTGCGTGTCTTGCCGGCCCAGGTCACCGGGCGGGCGACCCGACCGTTGGAACCCACTGTCTGCGCCACCGTGTGAAGCACGTTGCGGAATTCCGGGCCGACCTGTTCCAGGGTTTCGGCGAGAGTGACCAGGCGGTGCGGTTCGGCGGATGCAGCCATCTCGGCCGCCCGTACCTTCGCCAACGCCGGCTCGGCCCAGTGGTGCCGCCGACGTGCCTCCGGCTGGCGTCGGCTGGCCCGGGTGGTGGTCTTCCACAGGTGCTCGGCGTCCGCCACGATGACGCTTCCGTCGGAGAACTCGACCTCGTAGCAGGGGCGGTCGTACATCACGTCGAAGACGTTGGTGATCGTCGTCGGGATGCCGTCCGCGGCGAGGAGCTGCTCGCCGACGCGCACCTCACCCATGGTGGTCCAGCCCTGTGGGGTGGGCAGCGGGGTGTCGAGTGCGAGCGCCTTACCGAGACCAGGCCGGCCGGCCACGATGATGAGCTGGCCGGCGTGCAGGCCGTTGAGCAGGCGGTCGAGGTCGGTGAACCCGGTCGGCACACCGGTCATCACCCCGCCCTGGGCGCCGACCGCCTCGATCTCGTCCAGCGTCGGCTGGAGCATGTCGGCCAGGACGGCGAAGTCCTCGCTGACGCGCTTCTCGGTGATCTCGTAGACGGCCTGCTGGGCGAGGTCGACGATGTCGTCGACGTCGCGGCTGCCGCTCGGGCCGGTGCCGTAGCCGAGCTGCACGATCCGGGTGCCGGCCTCGACCAGCCGGCGCAGCACCGCCCGTTCGCCGACGATCCGGGCGTAGTACGCGGCGTTCGCGGCGGTGGGCACGCTGGCGATCAGCGTGTGCAGGTAGGGGGCGCCGCCGATCCGGGCGAGGTCGCCGGAGTCGGCGAGCGCGGCCGCCACGGTGATCGGGTCGGCGGGTTCACCGCGACCGTAGATGTCCAGGATCGCGTCGAAGATGGTGGCGTGGACCGGGCGGTAGAAGTCGTTTGTCTTCAGGATCTCCACGACGTCCGCGATGGCGTCCTTGGACAGCAGCATGCCGCCGAGTACGCACTGCTCGGCGGCGACGTCCTGGGGTGGTGTCTTCTCGAACGCAGATTCGCGCGGCGGCGGCTCGGGCGATGATCCCCCGGTCCGTTCCGCACGCGTCTCGTCGGTGACCGACACGGGTTCCCCCCTCGCTGCGTCGGATCGAGTCCAGCTGTATCGCCGGGGTATGACAACTCTCCGCCGACCCTCCGGTCGATCGGGGGTCATCGCCCGGCGGTCGGTGGACCACGATACGGAACCCGAGGTCAACCGCTCAACAAGGCCGGTGGATGAGCCTCGGGACAACCTGTGGACGCCTGGGGACAGGCATGTGCGCAGGGTGTGCACAGGGGTGTGGAAAAGTGATGGGGAATTCCGGGCTTATCGCCTCTGACCTGGGCTTTTTCTATCCCCACCCTGTGGACGGAAGATTTCCGGCCGAGCTTTGTCGTCGTTCGTCCCGTACTATCGCTGCGAAACGGCGACACCTGGGACAGCGGGTTTACTTTCGGGTTGAGAGAGGTCACGCTCCGGCCGTGAGACACCGGGACTGGGGAAGCGGGGAGGACAGCCCGCGCGAGCGACGGCCGAGCGGTTCCTGGGACGAGCCCGCCGGGCCGCGCCGGGTCGACTCGTACGCGCCGGAGGGCTACCGCACGGCGAGCCGGCGGCGGGCGATCGAGCGCGGCCAGGACGAGCCGGTGGAGACGTACCTTCCCCGTTGGGCGCTGGAGTCCGGGGTGAGTCGCGCGGACGGCGGCGGGCGGCATGCCGCACCCGACGACGACGAGGTGGAGGCGCCGGCCTCAGGTGCCGGTCGGCGGGATCTGCGCGCGATCGGTGCGGGTCCGTTGTCGGACCACACCGCCGAGTGGACGATGGACGCCCCGCAGGAGCGGGGGTACGTGGGCAACCGGCGGGCGGACGAGGACGACGAGCCGGTGTCGGGGGCGGCGCCCCGGAGTCGCCCGCGCCGGGCGGCGACGCGCCGGCCGCAGGTGACCTGGTCCGGGCTGCCGGAGTCGGCGGGTACGAGCGAGGGGCCGGCCGGATCGGACGGTGAACGGCCGGCGGGTCGGCGTCGCCGGTCGGCGTCGGGTTCCTCCTGGCCGCCGCCGGCGGGGTCGGACTCCGCATGGTCGCGGCCGGCGGCCTCGGACGGCGCGTGGTCCCGCTCGGGGACGGATGCCGAGTGGCCGGCGGCGGCGTCGGACGCGGGCCGGCCGGCGTCGCCGGCAGCGGAGTCGGAGCCGGCCTGGGGACGGGCGACGGCGTCCGAGTCGGAGCCGGCCTGGTCGCGGGCGACGCCATCGGAGTCGGCGCGGTCGCGGCCGGTGGCGGATCCGTGGCAGCGCCGCCGGAGCGCCGAGCGTGAGCCGGTGGAGCCGCCCGCCGTCGATCCGTGGGACGCGTCGGGCGTGCACGCCTGGGACCGGCCGGTGCCCGCGAGCCGCTGGGAGCGGGCGGAGAGCCGGTGGGACCGTACCGAGCACACGGGTGAGTGGGACCGGTTCACCGACACCGGTTTCCTGGAGCCGGTGCGGGACACCGACGACCGGTACGCGGAGGCCGATCTGTGGGACCGTTCGGCGCCGCCGGTGCGGGAGGGCTGGGCGTCGCCGGCGCGGGCCGAGGCGTTCTGGTCGGGTACCCGGCTCTCCGGTGACGACCCCCGGTGGATGGAGACACCGTCGACTGCTCCGCGTTCGCCCGCGGTGGCGTACTCGGCGCCGCGGCCGCGTACCGCGCCTCGTCGTCGCCCGGTGGAGCCGGCGGCGTCGACGTTGCGGCGGCGGGTGGAGACGATCGGCGGCGGTTCGTGGGGTCGCCGGCTGGAGGACGACCTGCTGGACCCGGATCCGGGTGGTCCGTTGCGGCCGCTGGTCTACACGGCGGCCTGCTATCTGGTTCCGGCGGTGCTGCTCGTGGTCGGCCTGCTGTTCCTGAGCGGGCAGCCTCCGGCGGGGTGCGTCACGGACATCACCGGCGGTGGTTGTGACTCGCCGCGTGCGCACGCGCTGGAGTCGTTGGTGTCGGCGGCGCCGCGGTTCGGGCTGGCGATGGTGAGCAGTCTGGTGGTGGCGGTGCTGCTGCGGCAGGTCGGGACGACGTGGCGGTCGGCGACAGTGGCGCTGGCGGCCGCGGTGGTGGGTGGTGGGCTGTCCACCGTGGTGATCAGCGCGGTGACCGGCAATCCGCTCGGCTGAGCGGCGGGGATGCGGAAAGGCCCGCACCGGCGACCGGTGCGGGCCTTTCGCGTCGTGCTTCGGGTGTCAGCCCTTGACCACGTTCAGGTCGAACTTGGCGGTCACCTCGGGGTGCAGCCGGATGCTGACCGGGTAGGAGCCGAGCGCCTTGATGTGGCCGGGCAGCTCCAGCCGGCGGCGGTCCAGGGTCGGGCCGCCGGCGGCCTTGACGGCGTCGACGATCTCGGCCGGGGTGACCGAGCCGAAGAGCCGCCCGCCGTCGCCGGCGCGGGCCTTCAGGTTGACCTTCAGACCCTCGATCTGGGTCTTGACCTCGGTGGCGTGGCCCAGGTCGCGGATCTCGCGGGCCGAGCGGGCCCGCTTGATGACCGTGACCTGCTTCTCCGCGCCCTTGGTCCAGGCGATCGCGAAGCCCTGCGGCAGCAGGTAGTTACGGCCGAAGCCGTCCTTGACCTCGACGATGTCGCCCGGAGAGCCGAGGCCGGACACCTCCTGAGTGAGGATGATCTTCATGTCCGTGCCTCCTCTCAGCGGGTCGTGGCCGTGTACGGCAGGAGCGCCATCTCGCGGGCGTTCTTGACCGCACGGGCGATCTGCCGCTGCTGCTGCGAGGTCACGCCGGTCACCCGTCGAGCGCGGATCTTGCCGCGGTCGGAGATGAACTTGCGCAGCAGCGCGGTGTCCTTGTAATCGATGTAGGTGATCCCGTCCTTGTCGAGCGGGTTCACCTTCTTCTTCGGCTTGCGAAGGGCCGCAGCCTTAGCCATTGCTCGTGCTCCTGGTTTGCGATCGCGGGCGCTCGGCGCCATCAGAACGGAGGCTCCTCGTCGAAGTTGCCGCCCGA
This sequence comes from Micromonospora sp. RV43, assembly GCF_001029515.1. Lineage (NCBI taxonomy): Bacteria > Bacillati > Actinomycetota > Actinomycetes > Micromonosporales > Micromonosporaceae > Micromonospora > Micromonospora sp. RV43. Next base: position 14,021 of record NZ_LEKG01000127.1, read on the forward strand.
ACCACCGCGGGAGGGGGCGGGGGCAGCAGAGGCCCAGGGGTCGTCGAAGTTGCCTCCGCCGCCGCCCTGGCCGCCACCACCACCGAAGCCGCCGCCACCGCCACCGGAGCGGGACATCTTCTGCACCTTCGCCGTGGCGTAGCGCAGCGACGGGCCGATCTCGTCGACCTCCAGCTCGATGACGGTGCGCTTCTCACCCTCGCGGGTCTCGTACGACCGCTGGCGCAGTCGGCCGGACACGATCACGCGAGCGCCGCGCTGCAGCGACTCGGCGACGTTCTCGGCGGCCTGGCGCCAGACCGTGCACGAGAGGAACAGCGGCTCGCCGTCCTTCCACTCGCCGGAGGCCTTGTCCATGAAGCGGGGCGTCGAAGCGACCCGGAACTTGGCGACCGCCGCACCGGAGGGGGTGAATCGCAACTCGGGGTCATCGGTCAGGTTGCCGATGACCGTGATGGTGGTGTCTCCTGCCATGACCATCTCCTCGCGCACTCATCTTTGTGCCGTCAGGCTCTCAGAGCCGTACGACAGCGTGGATGAGGCTTGTGATCCGGACGTGCCGGGTCTAGATGCTCAGCGCATCTCCGGGCGGATGACCTTGGTGCGCAGCACCGACTCGTTGAGTCGGAGCTGACGGTCCAGCTCGCCAACGGCCTCCGGCGTCGCCTGGAGGTCGATGACGGCGTAGATGCCCTCGGCCTTCTTGTTGATCTCGTACGCGAGGCGCCGGCGGCCCCACACGTCGGTCTTCTCCACCGAGCCACCCGCGGTCCGGATCACGTTCAGGTACGTGTCGAGCGACGGGGCGACGGTGCGCTCCTCGAGGCTGGGGTCGAGGATCACCATGACTTCGTAATGACGCAAGACGTGCTCACCTCCTGTGGGCTAAGCGGCCACGGTCCTTCCGTGGCAGGAGGTCGTGCGTCGTTGCCCGCGCCGGTGCCGGGGGAACCCGGCCGGACACACGGACAACCGGACCAGGATAGCCGGTCCGGACGATCATGGCCGGGCCGGTGGTCCCGGTGTGCCGGGTGCGGCGACAGGGGCCCACCTCCGGCGAGCCGGCAGGTGGACCCCTGTCCACGGGACCGCGGGGCGTCCCGTCCGCATTCCTTGGGTGGGACCTGGGGAGGAACGACCACACCGATGAGGTTGGATCGAAGACGCCCCGCGGAGCTTTATCGTGTTGTCACCTGGTCTGACCATACAATGGCTCTCGTCACCACTTGGGGTAAATGGAGGAATTGGTCCTACTGCTGGCCTCCCGTACCGGGATGACGAGCGGATCCCGCCCCGCAGTGCCGGGCCGCACGGCGGGGCGTCCCGTTTCCGGGGGTCCACCCTCGCCCGTCCGTGCTGTGGACCACGTGCGGGCGGAGCGTCGACCATCGATCCCACCTCGGACAACGACCGCCGGGCCGGGTGGTGACGCGGCCGACCCGCCGGGCGCCTCCCGCGAGCGCGCCGACCGTCGCAGGCGCGACGTAGGCTGCCCTGCATGCGAATCGGAGCCCACGTCGACCCGACCGACCCGCTGGCCGAGGCGGCCGCCCGGCAGGCCGAGGCGGTCCAGTTCTTCCTGGCCGACCCGCAGGGCTGGAAGGCCCCGAAGCCGCGCGAGGACGCCGAGCGCCTGCGTTCCGCCGACGTCGACCTCTACGTGCACGCGCCGTACGTGATCAACGTGGCCACGCTGAACAACCGGATCCGCATTCCCAGCCGCAAGCTGCTGCTCGCCCACGCGTCCGCCGCGGCGGACGTCGGGGCCAGAGGGCTGGTCGTGCACGGCGGCCACGTCAACGCCGGCCACGACGTCGCGGTCGGCTTCGACAACTGGCGCAAGACCTTCGCGTACGCGGCGGACTCCGGCGGCTTCCCGCTGCCGGTGCTGATCGAGAACACCGCCGGCGGTGACAACGCCTGCGCCCGGCACCTCGACTCGCTGGCCCGGCTCTGGGACGCGCTCGGCGACCACGAGGTCGGCTTCTGCCTGGACACCTGCCACGCGTACGCGGGCGGCGAGGAACTGCTGGGCCTGGTCGACCGGGTGAAGGCGATCACCGGCCGGATCGACCTGATCCACGCGAACAACTCCAAGGGCGCGTTCAACTCCGGCCAGGACCGGCACGACAACCTGACCGGCGGCACCATCGATCCGGAGCTGCTGGTGGCGGTGATCCGCGCGGCCGGCGCACCGGTGATCGTGGAGACCCCCGGCGGCGTCGAGGGCCAGACCGCCGACATCGCGTTCCTGCGCGGACAGTTGGGCGCGGCGGCGTGACGACCGAGCAGTCCGGAACGACCGGCCGCCGGTCCGGCGCCGAGCCCCGTCCGGACGGCGACGCGACCGCACCGGACCGGCCGGACGACGCGACCGGGACGGCCCCGCCCGGCGAGGGTGGGACCGCCGGGGGCGGATCCGGCACGGACGACACCGCCGGGAAGAAGGCCGAGGCCCGGGACGAGGCCGCCGCCGAGGGCGACGCCCACGACGCCCGGACGAACGGCGGCGACGGCGGAACCGCCGCCGACAAGCCCGACGCCGGAGACGAGAACACAACGGGTACGGCCGACGACAAGGCCGCCGATCCCTGGTCCGCGTTCGGGCCCGCGCCGGAGCCGGTGCTCGGCCGGGCCCGCCGGGCCGTCCGCGCGGTCGGCCGGTTCCTGGTGCACGAGTGGACGCTCGCCGCCGTCGCCGCACTGGCGCTGGCCGCGGCGATGACCTGGCCCACGTTGCGCTATCCGCGGCACACGCTGCCGCAGGACTACTGGGATCCGAGCCTGCAGGCGTGGCAGATGGCGTGGTCCGGCCACATCCTGCGGACCGACCCGGCGATGCTGTGGCACGCGAACACGTTCTACCCGGAGAACTGGAGCTTCGCGTTCTCCGACACGCTCCTCGGGTACGCCCCGGCCGGCCTGATCGGGGTCGGCCCGGAGCACGCCGTGCTGCGCTACAACATCATGTTCGTGCTGGCGCACGCGCTCGCCGCGTTCGGCGCGTACGTGCTGGCCCGGCAGCTCGGCGCGGGCCGCATCGGCGGCGCGGTGGCCGGGGCGAGCTTCGCCTACGCGCCGTGGCTGCTGGCCCAGGCGGGGCACCTGCACATCCTCTCCAACGGCGGCATCCCGCTGGCGCTGGCCATGCTGGCGCGGGGTCACGGCTGGTCGCTGCGGTACGGCTACCGGCCGCGCCGCCGGCACGCGGGCTGGGCGTTCGCCGGGTGGCTGGTGGCCGCGTGGCAGCTCAGCCTGGGGTTCGGTATCGGGCTGCCGTTCGCGTACATGCTGGCCGGGACCGTTCTGGTCGCGGTGGTGCTGTGGTTCGTGCAACGGCGCCGGGTGAAGCGTCCGTTCGGGCGGCGGCTGTTCCTGGCCGACGTGTTCGGCGGGCTCGCCTTCGCCGCGGTGGGCGCGGCGCTGGCGGTGCCGTACTTCAAGGTGGCCGAGCTGCACCCGAACGCGGAACGGACGCTCGGCGACATCGGGCTCTACTCGCCGCCGGCGAGCGGGTTCTTCACCGCGCCGGCCGAGTCCCGGGTCTGGGGCGGGCTGCACGAGGGCGCCCGTGCCGTGCTGCCCTGGCATCCGGAGATGACGCTGCTGCCGGGCTTCGTGCTCTACGCGCTCGCCGCCGGTGGTCTGTTCTTCTCGGTCTGGCGGGTCCGGCACCGGATCTTTCTGCTCGCCGGCGTGCTGGTGACGATGGCGCTGGCGATGGGCACCCGGTTCTTCGGCGGCCGGTTCACCTACGTGCCGTTGTTCGACTACGTGCCGGGCTGGAGCGGGCTGCGCACGCCGGGCCGGATGATGCTCTGGGCCACGCTGCTGCTGGGTCTGCTCGCGGCCGGCGCGGTCACCGCGTTCTGCATGCGGGTACGCGAGCTGGCCGCCGAGCGGGTGCCGCCGTGGCCGGGCCCGTGGCTGCGCCTGGCCACGCTGCTGCCGCTGGCGCTGGTGCTCGTGGAAGGGCTGAACGCCACGCCGCAGCCGGTGGTGCCGCGGCAGCCGGCGGTGATGCGAACTGTGGACGGCCCGATGCTGGTGCTGCCGAGCAGCCAGAACCTCGATCAGCCGGTGATGCTGTGGTCCACCGACCGGTTCCAGCCGATGGTCAACGGCGGCAGCGGTTTCACGCCGCGTTCGCAGGCCCAGATCCGCGAGGCGACAGTCAGCTTCCCGGACTACGCGAGCGTCGACTACCTGCGGCAGATCGGCGTGAAGAACGTGGTCGTGTTGCGCGACGAGCTGGAGGGCACCCCGTGGGAGGGGATGCTCGACCGGCCGGTCGACGCGCTGGGCGTGACGCGGGAGCAGGTCGGCGAGGCGGTCGTGTTCCGGCTGTAGACCGGAACACGACCGTCTCGGTCACACCGGAACGGGTTCGGCGGGCCGTTCGGCGGCGCGCGCCCGCCAGCGCTGATGCCAGGGCGCGTCTGGCGCGCCGTCGAGCACCCCGCCGTCCGGGTCGTCGGCGTAGGTGTGCCGGACGACGTCCAGTTCGGGCCGCATGATGTCCCGGATGACGAATCCGCAGAGCACCGCCACGGTGATCAGGCGCAGGCTCGACGCCAGCACGAAGACGCCCTCGGGGAAGACCGGCCGGGACATGGCCGTGCCGAGCAGTTCGCCGTAGAACGCGGCGAAGTAGCCGACCTCGGCGACCTGCCAGGCCAGGAACGCGCCCCAGCGCGGCCGGGCGAGCACCGCGAGCGGCAGCAGCCAGAGCACGAACTGCTGGGACCACACCTTGCTGAAGATGAGGAACGCGGCGACCACCAGGAAGGCGAGCTGGGCCAGCCGGGGGCGGCGCGGCGCCAGCAGCGCCAGCCCGGCCACGCCGAGGCAGGCCAGGCCGAAGAGCAGGTACGACAGCCAGTTGAGGGTGGGGATGTTCGCGTTGAGCCACTCGAAGGGCCCGAGCTGGCCGGGTGAGGACGGGCTGATCCGGCCGTCCAGGTAGCGGCCGATGTACCAGAGCGTGCCCCAGTCGATGGGGCGCGTGGTGTTCAGGTCGAAGAAGCGTTCCCAGTTCTCCCGGTACGGGATCGCCACCGGCAGGTTCACGGCCACGAGCGTCACCAGCGCGGTCGCCGTGGCGACGAGCCCGGCCAGCAGTTTCCCGGCGCGCAACGCGAGGACCAGGATCGGGCCGAGGATGAACAGCGGCCACATCTTGGCCGCGCCGCCCAGTCCGATGAGGACGCCTGCTACTCCGGGCAGCAGCAGCGCGTACCGGTCGGGCCGGGCGCGCGCCCAGGCCAGCAGGCCGAACGCGGCCAGGCCGATGGCGAGCAGATCCCAGTTGACGGTGGCGGTGAGCACCAGCGCCGGGGAGAGCGCGAACAACGCGGCGTCCCAGGGTCGTCGTCGGCGCAGGCTGAGGATCACGGCGACGGTGGCGACCGCGAGCGCGCCGAGCACCAGCGCGTTCAGGTTGTAGAACCACTGCCCCTGGTTGATGGCGGGGTTGTCGGCCCCGAGGGCGTGCACCGGCAGGCCGAGCGCGCCCATGAAGTAACCGGTCAGCACCGGGTACTCCACCGGGTGGTCGGCGTAGGGCACCTTGCCCTCGTTGAGCCCTTCGGCGTAGTAGAGCGCCAGCACGTCCGTGTAGCACATCCGGGTGTACTGGATGTTGTTCTGCCAGGCGCCGTCCTGGCAGGGCGACTTCTGCACCCAGTGCAGGGCCAGCGTGAGGCACACCAGGGCGAGGACGATCCGGCCGGCGGTCCAGAACCGGCCCTCCCGGCTGGCGGGCCGGTCCAGGGCGGCGGCGTGGTCGCCGAGCGGCCCGCCGATCAGACCGGAGGCGCCCCGGACGAACCAGTCCGAGCGGGACGGGTGGTCCACCGTCTCGGCGGATCGTGGCGCCGCCTCGGACGCGCCGGGCTCATCGATGCCTGCGGGCGACTGGGTGCTCATGGAGAGGCATCCTGCCGTACACCGGGGGTCGCCGTCCCGTCGCACGCGGAGAAATTCCGGTACGCGAAACGCGGCGGCGGGGCCTCGCCGTTGCCGGTGTCGTCCTCGCCGACGTTCGCCGCCGGCGGGAACTCCTCCTTGTCCTTGCCCTTGAGCGCGTCGTTCATGAAGCGCTGGAAGATGTCACCGGGCATCCGGGCACCGCTGATGTCCCGGCCGTCCTTGTACTTGATCGCCTTGCGGTCGGCCTTGTTGCCGACCCAGACCGCTGTGGCGAGCTGCGGCGTGTAGCCGATCATCCAGGCGTCACCGTTGCGGGTGGTCTTGTCACCGAGTTCCCAGGTGCCGGTCTTCTCGGCGACCTGCCGGCCCTCCTCGAGCTTCTTGTTGATCTGGCCCGGGTACTGCTTCAGCACGGACGTCACGTCGGCGACGATGTCCTTGTCGATCCGCTGCTGCCCCTTGAGCTTCTCCCCGCCGACCAGGTCCCACTTGCCGGTGTCCGGGTTCTGCTTCTCCACCTTCCGCACGAAGTGCGCCTTGTGGTAGACGCCCTCGTTGGCGAACGTGGCAACGCCGTTGGCGTGGTCGAGCACCGTGATCGGGTACTGGCCGTAGCCGAGGACGTGGAAGAAGGGCGACGGAGCCAGATCCTTCGGGTCGGCCTTGGTCAGGTCGTGCGCCTTGGCCGGGTTGGTGTCGGTCTGCCACATGGTGGTGACGCCGGCCTGCTTGGCCATGTCGAGCACCTTGTCCGGGCCGATCTTCTCGGTGATGTAGTAGAACGGCACGTTCAGCGACTTCAGCGTCGACAGTTCGAGCGTGCAGGAGTCACCGCAGGAGACCTTGTCCGCGCCGGCGTTGCTGACCTTGAACTTGGTCCCCTTCGGCGTGAACGCCGTGCCCTTCCACCGGGACTTGAGCGAGATGCCCTCCTTGAGCGCCGCGGCGAGCGTGTAGATCTTGAAGCTCGAACCCGGCGAGTGGCCGCCGCTCTCCACGCCGTTGTCGACGTTCTTCCCGGCGTAGTCGGTGCCGGTGCCGTTGTCCCCGCCGTAGTAGGCCAGCACCCGGCCGGTCTTCGGGTCGATCGCCACCACGGCGGCCATCAGGTTCGACGGCTGGCCGGCGAGTTCGGAGCCCTTCTTGGCCCGCTGGGCCGCGGCGAGCGCCGCCTCCTGCATCTTCCGGTTGATCGTCGTGGTGATCTTGTAGCCACCCCGGCTCAGCGCCTTGGCGCACAGCGGCTTCTTCTCGGTCGCCTCGGCCTCGTTGTCGGTGCAGAGCTTCATCTCGCGCAGTTCCTGCGAGACGTAGTTGACGATGTTGCCGTACGGGGTGTCGATGCCGAAGCCGCCGCCGCTGTTCTTCGTCGGCTTCGCGATGTTCTTCGGGTACTCGGTGGGGTGCTGCGGCGTGTTCGGCGCGTCCAGCCACTTCTCCGTGATCATGCCGTTGATCACGTAGTTCCACCGGTCCAGCGCGGCCGTCGGGTTGATCGCCGGGTCGTAGCCCTGGTGGGTGGCGCTCGGCTCCGGCTGCTTGATCAGTGCGGCCAGCACCGCGGCCTCGGCCACTGTGAGGCTCTTGACGTCCTTGCCGAAGTAGGTCCGCGCCGCCGCCTGGATGCCGTACGCACCCCGGCCGAAGTAGATGACGTTCAGGTAGTGCTGCATGATCACGCGCTTGTCGTACTTGTCGTTCAGCTTGGAGGCGAGGATCGCCTCCTTCACCTTGCGGCCGTACGTGTCCTGGTTCAGGTTCTCGAACGCGTTGCGCGCGTACTGCTGGGTGATGGTCGAAGCGCCCTGCTTGTCGCCGCCGGTGAGGTTGTTCCACGCGGCCCGGGCGATGCCCTTGTAGTCCACACCGGAGTGCTTGTAGAAGTTCCGGTCCTCCGCCGCGGCGACCGCGTGCTGGACGTGCTCCGGGATCTGCTCGATGGTGACGAGCTGGCGATTCTGGTCGCCGATCCGGGCGATCGCCGTGCCACCCGAGTCGTAGATGGTGGTGGACAGCGGCGGAATGGTGTCCTCCGGGAGCACCACCTTGGTGGAGTACCAGGTGAAACTCACCACGCCGATGCCGGCGAGCATGATGAACACGGCGAAGCCGGCGATCAGCATGTTGATCCGGCGGCGCTTCTTGGCCCGCGCCGGGTCCTCGCCGCGGCCACGCCGGCCGGGGCCGGCCGGACCGCCGGGACCGCCGCCGGGGGCACCGGGTACCCGGGCGCGGCCACCGACGGCCGCCGCGCCGACGCTCGCGCGTCCGCCCACGCTCGCACGTCCGCCGACGCCGGCCGCGCCGACGCTCGCCGCGCCCACCGAGGCCCGCCCGGCCGGACCGGCCGGGGAGACGGGCACCGACGCCCGGCCGGCACCAGCGCGTCCGGAGGCGCCGGG
>NZ_LEKG01000128.1:0-22161 GCF_001029515.1 Micromonospora sp. RV43
GGTCGGTGGCGATGAGCTGCCCGAGCCGGTAGAGGAACTCCACGAACGCGGCGAACGTGCTGTTCACCGTCTCCAGGTTCGGTGTCTCCAGGTCCAGCAGGATCACCGCGCCGGTGCCCGCGTCCAGGCAGAACAGCAGCGCCGGGTCCTCCGGGGAGGCGCCCAGCACGACGTACGGGCGGGGGCCCTGGTCGCCCAGCTCGATCGACAGCGTGGAGAACAGCTCGACGTCGGGTACCGAGACGTCGACCGTGAACAGGATCGGCACCTCGACCGGAAGCGCCCCGTCGGGCGGGAACACCTCCGGCCCGAGCGGCCCGAGGATCGCGTCGAAACGCTGGTCGGGGAAGTAGATGACGCCCCGCTCACCCCAGAGTGCGGTGAGCTGCTCCCGGGTGACGGTCACGGCTGCGCCTCGTCCTCGTCCACGTCGTCCGACTCGTCGAGCAGGCCCTGCCGGTCCAGGAACGCGTACCACGCGTCGTCGTCGGTGACCAGCTCGGCGTAGCCGGGGCCGAGCACGTAGTAGTGCACGAACGAGTCGAGGTCGGGCGCCAGCTCCTCGAACGCGTCGCCCATGAACCACTCGGTGCCGGTCGGCGGGAAGTACCACACCGCGCCGGTCGCCCGCTCCAGGAAGATCGGCTCGTCGCTGCGCGTGCCGACCACGAGCCAGCCGGTCTTGTCCTGCGGGATGGGGGAGAAGTCGGGCGCGTAGTCGAGGAAGTACTGCACCCCGGCGAGCCGGCCGGCCGAGGCCAGCTCGAACGCCCCGGCCCGCAGGCCGTCGGCGGCGAGCAGCAGATCACGCAGGCCGGCCGGCAGCTCCGCCGGCACGTCACCGTCGTCGGCGGGCGCGCCGATCTGCGCGTACGCGAGACTCGCCGGCTCGTCCGCGGCCAGGTCGGCGCGGAGTTCGTCGAGAAGCTGCGCGAGATCGGAAGTCAATCCACTACCTCTATTCGGATCGGGGTTCCGTCCGGCAGATTCTGGATCTGCCCCCAGATCTGGGAGCCGATGTCCGTGTTGGTTCTACCATGCAGCAGCTTGAGGTTGTCGACGGTGTCCGGCCCGCCGAGCTGCAGTTCCCACACGTGGTCGGGATGGTAGTCGCTGAGCCGTTGACTGAGCCGGTTGGCGAGGTCCTTGTCGTGCGGCCAGTACTTGTCCCAGATCTTCTGCCGGATCCGGTCCTTGTAGCCGTCGGTGATGCTCTTGTCGCGCTGCACCGGGTTGGTGGCCTTGTAGAGCTTGCCGGAGTCGCTGAGCTTCTTCAGCGCGGCCATCTTGCGCCGGAACTGGGCGGTGGCGTGGAAGTCGCGGCGCTCCACCCGGACCACCTTCGTGGGCAGGCTCCGGTTCGGCCCGGTGACCCGGACGATCGGCTTCTCCAGCTTCTCGACCGCCTTGCGGACGATCTTGCCGGCGGCCGGTTTCGCGGCGGCGCCCGGGCCGCGCCTCGGGCTAGGCATCGAGCAGTCTCCCGATGACCTGGTCGATGAGCGCGCCGACGATCTCCCGGGTGATGATCTGGAAGATCGGGATCTCGGCCAGCGAAGCGCCGAACGTGACCACGGCGGTGGCGATCGCCTGGGCGACCTGGAACGCGAGGATGGCGAGCTGCACGATCACCGCGATCTTCAGCGCCAGCACGATCGCCGCGCAGATGATCAGCCCGGCGCCCAGCAGCATCGCCGCGGGCATGCTGTCGTGCAGCACGAGCGGCCCGTTCTGCTCGCCGCCCCACCACTTCTGGAACGCCGCGATCGCCGGGCCGACGTTCTGCGTCCACACCTGCGCGGCGGCCGCGTCCGCCTCGCCGGCCGCCGCCCCGATCCGGCCGCCGAACTCCAGCCACGCCTGGCCCATCTCGAAGAGCTTCTCCTCGTCGGCGGCCGGCCAGGTGTAGCCGATCCAGCCGAGCGCGGTGACCAGCTCACCGGGTAGTTGCAGTCCCACGGTTCACCCCAGCCCGCCGGCCAGCGAGCGCATGGTGCCCGCGCCGTCCTCGTCGACCCGCTCGTACGAGTCGGCCATCCCCGCGATGTCGGCGCCCGCGGAGGTGAACTCGTCGGCGGCCATGCCGAGGCAGTCGAAGATGTAGTTCGCCACCTCGGTGTACGCGATGCCGATCAGCGACCCGATGTCGTCGGCGCCCCACGGCTCGCCGTAGCCCTGCATCCGCGCCTCGAACGCCTCCAGCTCGCCGTTGAACCGCTTGGCCACGTCGGTGACTCCGCGCCCGGCGGCCCGGATCAGCGGCGGGTGCACCTCGAAGCCGCCGCCGCTCATCGCTGCCCGCCGCGCGCCAGCCGTTCCTGCGCCTCGGTGAGCGCGTCGAGGAACGACCCGAGCCGGGGTACGGCCGTGTCCCGTACCTCCTGCAACTGCTCCCGCAACTGCGACATGTCCGCGACCTGCGGAGCCGGGCCGGCGCGCAGCCCGTCGATCGCCGCGTTGACGGCGGTGACGATGTGCGCGGTCAGCTCCTCGGAGCCGAGCCGCATCAGCCGCGGCTCGACGTGCAGCGAGTGGAGCCGGCCGTCGCGGCCCATCTCGGCGCGTACCTGCCCGTCGGCGGCCTCGCCGACCGCGGGCGTCTCCGCCTCACCCTCCGGCGGCGGACCCACCGTCCGAAGTGCCGCCATCGTCGCGTCGAGCATGCGGGTGAAATCGCCGCTCATCGAAGGATCCGCACTCATGAGCCCTCCCCAAGGCCAAACGCCACGAGCGTAACCGAGAGGGACAAAGCGATTCCGCCCCGTACGACCGCGCGGTCCACGACGGACCGTTCGACCGGCCTACCGTCACGGGCGTGAACCGTCCGGACGCGAGCAGCGGACAACAGGTGACACGTCCCCACTCGCCGAGAGGCCGCGCATGAGAAGACTGAGACGGGCGACGGATGCCGACGTCGGCGCGCTCACCGACGCCGAGGTCGTCGCCCGGTCCGTACGGGAACCGGAGACCTTCGCCGCGATCTTCGACCGGCACGCGCCGCACATCCACCGCTACCTGGCGCGGCGCCTCGGTTCCGCGGCGGCCGACGACCTGGTGGCGGAGACGTTCCTCGCCGCGTTCCGGCGCCGGGACCGGTTCGACACCGGCCGCCCGAACGCCCGCCCGTGGCTGTACGGGATCGCCACCAACCTCGTCGCCCAGCAGCGGCGCACCGAGGAACGGGAGTACCGGCTGCGGCAGGCGTACCGCCCGGCGACGTCCGAGGCGTCCCCCGCCGACCGGGTCGCAGGCGAGGTGACCGCGCGGTCGCTGCGCCGGCACCTGCTCGACGCGCTGGCCGGGCTCGCCGACGGGGACCGCGACGTGCTGCTGCTCGTCGCCTGGGAGGACCTGACGTACGAGGAGGTCGCCGCCGCGCTGACCATCCCGGTCGGCACCGTGCGGTCCCGGCTGAACCGGGCGCGCCGGCTGCTGCGGGAACGGCTCGGCGGCGACTCGGCCGACACCATCGAGGAGGTACTGAGCAATGGATGAGATGCGACTGCTCCAGCGGCTCGGCGACGAGACCGAGCTGCCTGCGGACGAACGGCTCGCCGCCGCGCGTACCCGGCTGGTCGGCGCGATGACCACGACGGAGGCCGCGCCGGTTCGGCGGGCACGACGGCCGGCCTGGCGGCTGGTCCTCACCGGCGTCGCGACGGCGTCGGTGGCGGCGTCGCTGGCCGCGGTGCTGGTGCTGGCGCCGGACCGGATCGGCGGCAGCGCGCCGGCCGCCCGGGCCGACGCCCGGCAGGTGCTGCGCGACGCGGCGGCGGCGGCGTTGCGGCTGCCGGACGTCGAGCCCCGGCCCGACCAGTTCGTCTACACGCGTTCGCAGGGCGGCCGGGAGCTGCGGGAGAGCTGGGCGTCGGTGGACGGGACCAGGGACGGCCTGGTCGTCGAGTACCCGCAGGGCGGCCGCCAGGAGTTCGTGCTCCCCGGCTGCCGGGACGGCCGGGCGAAGATGTACAAGGGCGGGCAGCTCCTGCCGGGCACCGAGCCGTGCGTGGCGGAGCCCGCCTACGATCCCGCCGTGCCCACCGACGCCGCCGCGATGCGCGCCTACCTGGACAAGCACCGCAGCGGCGAGCCCGGTGACGTCAACGCCGCCGCGAAGGACGTGCTAGACCTGCTCAACGACTCCTACCTGCGGCCACGGTCGCGGGCCGCGCTGTTCGAGGCCGCCGCCGCGACGCCGGGCCTGAAGGTGGTGGAGAAGGCCACCGACGGTGCGGGCCGCTCCGGTGTGGGCGTCAGCTGGTCCTCCCCGGGGAGCCCGGCCCTGATGGTGCTGGTGTTCGACCCGCGGACGTACGCGTTCCTCGGCGTGGGCGGGGAGGCGGGCACGTCGGCGGTGCTGTCCGTCGCCGTTGTGGACCGGGTCGGCCAGAAGGGCTGACGCCCGCCGGGCGGGTCGCCTCCCTGGGCGGCCCGCCCGCTCCGGTCGTGCGTCCGGGGCCTGGGCCATCATGGGCGTCATGACGAAGGCGGACGTGGTGGTGGTCGGCGGCGGCGTCATCGGGATGACGACGGCGCTCACGCTCCAGCGGCGCGGCTCCCGGGTCACCGTGCTGACCGCCCACGACCCGGCCGACACGGTGTCGACGGTGGCCGCCGCGGTCTGGTACCCGAGCCACACCGAGGAGGATCCCCGGGTGCTGCGCTGGGCCCGGGACACCCACGCCGAGCTGCGCCGCCAGGCGGCCGACGGGGTGCCGGGAGTGGTCGACCGGCCCACCCGGATGTGGTTGCGCCACCGCTACGCCGGGCCGCCCTGGTGGGCCGACGCCTGCGGCGACCTGACGGCCGAGCCGGCGGAGCCGCCGTACACCGCGCTGCTGCGGTTCACCGCCCCGTCGGTGGAGATGACCCCGTACCTCGCCTGGCTCCGGCAGCGGCTGGAGGCGGGCGGCGGCCGGGTCGTCGGCCGCGCGCTGGGCACGCTCGCCGAGGCGTACGAGGTCGCCCCGGTCGTGGTGAACGCGACCGGCCTGGCCGCCGGCCGGCTCGCCGCCGACCCGGCCGTGTACCCGGCGCGCGGGCACGTCCTGCTGGTGGCGAACCCGGGCCTGACCGTCTCGGTACGCGACGAGGACGACCCGGCAGGAGTCACGTACGTGCATCCGCGCCGCCACGACGTGGTGCTCGGCGGCACCTACGAGGCCGGGGTGGGACACACCCGCCCCGACCCGGAGGAGGCGGCGGCGATCCGGCGCCGGTGCGTGGCGCTGGTGCCGCAGCTCGCGGACGCGCCGGTGCTGGGGGAGCGGATCGGGCTGCGGCCGGCCCGGCACGGCGGCCCCCGGGTGGAGGTGGACCCGGCGGACGGGCGGCTGGTGCACGCGTACGGGCACGGCGGCGCCGGGGTGACGCTGTCCTGGGGCTGCGCCGCCGAGGTGGCCGACCTGGCCCTGGGCGTCTGACCGCCCCGGCGCGCGACGGTCCACAGTCGGGGCTCGGCGGACGGTAACCTCGGCCCGGTGTCCGCCCGCCGCGCCGCACTGTTCGCCCTCGTCGCCCTGATCGCCGTCCACATCGGCTGCACGCTTGTCGCGCTTGCCGCCTACAGCCACCGGATCGGCCTGGTGACCCACGACGGCTCCGGTTTCCTGGTGGAGCTGCTCGACGCCGTGGTGCCCCTGCGTGACCTGCTGCCCGCCGTGCTCTGGCTGCTGCCGGTCACGCTGCTCGTCACGTTCGCGGCCCTCGGCCGGTGGGCCGTCCGGCGGACCGTCCGCCCCGACGACGAGCGGCTTCCGGCGAGGGCGTGGACCGCCGGTATCGCCGCGGTGCTGCTCAACCCGCTGGCGGCCGTGCGCTACGCGTCGGCCACCGCCGCGGGCGGCGAATACATGCGTACGGTGCAGGTGGAGACCACCCTTCTGGTGCTCGCCGCGGCCGTGGCGACCACGATCAGCGCGCTCGCCGTTGCCGGGTTCGTCCGGCGCTCCGACGCCGCCTGAGCGCTCTGTTCACCGCTCCAGGACGGTCAGCCATTCGGCGGCGCGGGGACGGTATCCGTGCAGCTCGAAGAGCCCGCGCACGATCGCCGGCACGTGCCCGGCGCCGTACACGACCGCCACGTCGATGCGTTCCGCCGACCGGGTACCGATCAGCTCGGACAACGCGGCGAGCAGCCGCTCGTCGCGTTCGCCGCCGAACGCGCGCTCGGCGTGCTCGGTGAACTCGTGGTCGGCGTACCGCTCGTCGGTGGCCGACGGCAGGTCGCTCATCTCGATCTCGGGCGAGAGCAGCCGCCGGGTGCCGCCGAAGAACTGCATCACCATCACGAACGGGATCACCAGCCACATCTGGAGGCGGTACCGCAGCGGCATCGCCCGCCAGCCCTGGGCGAACTCCGCCGCCGACACGTCCGGGTTGAGCACCTCGACGCCGAGAGACGCGTACGGGATGGGGTCTGTCACCAGGCCGGAGCGCCGGTTGGCCGGCATGGCCCGTAGGTGAGTGTCAACGCCGAGCCGACCGCGGACCGGCCGCTGACGCCCTCGACGACGAGCAGGTCGCATTCCCGGAGCCGCTTCGTGACCGCCGCGTAGAGCGCCGGGCTCGCCACGTGGAGCATCGGGAACACCAGGAACTCCAACCGGCTGCCGGGACGGCGTAGACGGAGCACGGCGGACCGGGTGCCGAGGACGCTGTGTTCGATGATCTGCATGCCTGCCCCCGTGGCATCGGCTGCTGTTGTCGGCAGGGTAGGGCTGCCCGGCAAACCGTCCCGCGGACCGGTCAGGAATCGAGAAGCCCCGGGCGGGCGCCCGGACCTAGCGTTTCCGGCACGGGCCTCCCCGCCGGGGAGGCCACCGGCGAGAGGTCACCGTCCATGGACACGCGCATCCGTCAGCTGCACCGCTGGTTCTCCGTCGCCTTCACCGTGACCGTCGTGATCACCTTCGTGGCGCTGGCCCAGAAGGACCCGATCGTGTGGGTCTCCTACGTGCCGCTGCTCCCGCTCGCCCTGCTCCTGATCAGCGGCCTCTACCTGTTCGCGCTGCCGTACCTGCGGCGTCGGCGCACCGCCGCGCGTACGCGCTGACCTGGGGGATTACCGGGGCCGGTCAGCGGGCAACACTGGCGGATGGAGCAGAAGGTGATGGTGTTCGCCCCGGCCCCGCTGTTGACGGTGACGATCGAGCAGCAGGGCGACGTACCCGAGCTGCACCTGCACCCCGGCGGGCAGGGGGTGTGGCAGACCCGGATGATCGCGGCGCTCGGCGTACCGGTGACCATGTGCGTGGGTCTCGGCGGCGAGGTGGGCGACGCGGTCCGCAAGCTGCTCGACGACGAGGACGTCACGGTCCGGACGGTGCGGCGGGAGTCCGGCACCGGCTGGTACGTGCACGACCGGCGCGACGGCGAGCGGACCGAGATCGCCGAGCACCCGGGGGCGCCGATGGTGCGGCACGACATCGACGAGCTGTACACGGTGACGCTCACCGAAGGGCTGCGCGCGCCGGTCAGCGTGCTCAGCGGGCCGGCCGACCCGCAGGTGGTGGACCCGGACATCTACCGCCGGCTCGCCGCCGACCTCGGCGCCAACGGCGGCAAGGTGGTGGCCGACCTGTCCGGGCCGTACCTGGAGGCGGTGCTCGACGGCGGCGTGAGCGTGCTGAAGGTCAGCCACGAGGAGCTGCTCGACGACGGCCTGGCCAAGGACGACAGCGTCGAGGCGCTGCGCGACGCCGGTCGCCGGTGCCAGGAGCGGGGCGCGCGGACGGTGCTGATCAGCCGCGCGGGGGAGCCCGCGCTGGCGCTGCCGGAGGACGGCGAGCCGCTGCTGGTGCACGCCCCGCCGCTGGAGCTGGCCGACCACCGGGGCGCCGGTGACTCGATGACCGCCGGGGTCGCCGCGGTGCTGGCCCGGGGCGGGGACATGCGGGAGGCGCTGCACATCGGCGCCGCCGCGGGCGCGCTGAACGTGACCCGGCACGGGCTGGGCACGGGCCGGGCCGAGGCGGTACGCGAACTGGCCGGCCGGGTGCGGCTGACCCTGCTGGACGGTGGCGACGATGACGGCTGACCGGCCGCCACGGGTGCTGGTGACCAACGACGACGGTGTGCACGCCCCCGGCATCCGCGCGCTGGCCCGGTCGGCGTACGAGCGCGGGATGGACGTGGTGGTCGCGGCGCCGGAGGCCGAGGCGAGCGGGATGAGCGCGGCGCTGTCGGCGGTGACCGACGACGGGCGGCTGGTGTTCCGCGAGACCGAGCTGGACGGGCTGCCCGGTGTGCCCGCGTACGCGGTGGCGGCCTCCCCGGCGTACATCGCGGTGCTGGCCGGGCTCGGCGTGTTCGGGCCGGTGCCGGACCTGCTGCTGTCCGGCATCAACCGGGGCGCCAACGCGGGCCACGCGGTCCTGCACTCCGGCACCGTCGGCGCGGCGCTGACCGCCGGCAACAACGGCATCCGCGCGCTCGCCGTGTCGCTCGACGTGCTCACCCCGGCGGCGGCGAGCGCCGGCAGCGGTGGCGCGGCGATCGCGGTGCTGGACAGCGTGGACGACGAGTCCCGCCACTGGTCGACAGCCGCCGACCTGGCCGCGACGCTGCTGCCGTGGCTGGCCGGGGCGGATCCGGGCACCGTGCTCAACCTCAACGTGCCGGACCGGCCGGCCGATCAGGTGGCCGGGCTGCGCCAGGCGACACTCGCCCCGTTCGGTCAGGTGCAGGTGTCCGTCGCCGAGCGCGGTGAGGGGTTCGTGCGTACGGCTGTGGAGGCGAACGCGGTCCGCGCGGTCCCCGGCACCGACATCGCCTGGCTGGCCGACGGGTACGCGGCGGTCACCGCGATCCGGGCGCTCGGACACCTGCCCGACGTGGAGCTGCCGGTCGACGGCTGAGGACGGCTCCGCCCCGCCACCGTCGCACGGGTGGCGGGGCGGAGAGCGTCACTCGCCGGCCGCGCGGCGGCGGTCGGCCTCGGCGTCGGCGGCACCCACCGGGGTGCCGTCGCTGTCCCGGTCGGCCCGGGACAGGTCCACGTCGGCGCCGGCCCGGGCGGCGTCGGCAGCCGCGTCGTCGGCGCCGACGACCTCACCGCCGTCGGCCTGTCCGTCGTCGGGGACCAGCCGTCCGGCGGCGGCCAGCCCGATCGGTGCGTACCTGGGGTCGGTCATCTCGTCCTCCTCACCGGTGCTCCTGTGCAAGCGGTACCCCGGTACGGGACGCGGCACACGCGCGCGGGTCAGCGGCCCCGGTCGAGGAAGTCCAGGGTGACCGCGGCGAACAGCGGCGACTGGTCGATGTCGTAGTGGGTCAGGCCGGGCAGGATCGCCAGCGCGTGCCCGCCCGCCGGGCGGCCCTCGCCCGTCCAGCCGCCGTCGCGCCGGCCGCCGTCGAGCAGCCCGAACACCTCGACGAAGTGGCTCGGCGGGGCCATGTCGGCGTCGGCGGCCACCACGAGCGTCGGCACCCGCAGGGCACGTACCTGCTCGGTGAGGTCGAAGTCCTCCCGCATCGCCTCACCGATCTTGTCGAGCAGCCGGGGGAAGTCCTCCGGACGGGGCGCGACCCGCTGGTACAGCTCGTACATCGGGGTGTCCTTCATGTACTCGGCCGCCGCGGCGCCGACCTGGCCCTGCTGCGCCAGCAGCTCCGGGTAGACGGCGTCGCGGCGGATGTGCGCGGACGCGGCGACCAGGCGGCCGACCTTCTCCGGGTGCCGGAAACCGGTGTGCAGGGCGACACCGCCGCCGAGGGAGAAGCCGACCACGTCCGGCCGGTCCAGCCCGAGGTGGTCGATCAGCGCGGCCACGTCGTCGGCCATCAGCGCCATGTCGAGCGGCCGGTCCACGTCGGCGGTGCGGCCGTGCCCCTGGAGGTCCACCAGGATCACCCGGTGCCTCGCGGTGAGCGCGGGCAGGATCGGGGCGAACATCTCGCCCGAGCAGAGGCCGCCGTGCAGCAGGATCATCGGCCGGCCCTCGCCGTGCGTCTCGTGGTAGAGGTGGACGCCGTTGACGTCGGCGTACCGCCCCGGGGCGTGGGTCTCGTCGCGCTGCGCTGTGGTCATCGGTGCTCCTCGGACGTGGTGACCTGACGGCTGTCAGACCGGCCGGGCGGCACCGACTCATCGGTGCGGGCTCGAACGTGCTCGCATTGACGCAGCATGTGGGCTAGTTTCGGCGGGGTGAGCGAGGTGGCGAGCGTCCCCGTCGAGGCGCAACTCGAGGCGTACCGGTCGGAGCTGACCGGCTACTGCTACCGGATGCTGGGTTCGGCCTTCGAGGCCGAGGACGCGGTGCAGGACACGTTCGTCCGGGCCTGGCGTAATTTCGACAAGTTCGAGGGGCGGTCCGCGCTGCGGACCTGGCTCTACCGGATCGCGACGAACGTCTGCCTCACCATGTCCACCAGCGCGCAGCGCCGGATCCGGCCGATGGACCTCGGTCCGGCCGGCGTCGGCACCGCCACCCACCCCGGCGAGCCGCGCCCGGAGCAGATCTGGCTCGGCCCGGCGCCCGACGACCGGGTGCTGCCCGAGGTCGCCGATCCGGCCGAGGTGGTCGCCGGCCGGGAGTCGGTCCGGCTGGCGTTCGTCGCGGCGTTGCAGCACCTGCCGCCGAAGCAGCGGGCCGTGCTGATCCTGCGCGAGGTGCTGGCCTGGTCGGCCCAGGAGGTCGCCGACCTGCTCGACACGTCGGTGGCGAGCGTCAACAGCGCGCTGCAACGGGCGCGCGCCACGCTCGCTTCGGCCGACACCGAGGCCGAGGTGCGCCGGCCGCTCGACAGCGAGCAGCAGGCGCTGCTCGCCCGTTACGTGTGGGCCTTCGAGGCGTACGACCTGGCGGCGCTCACCGCGCTGCTGCACGAGGACGCGACGCTGTCGATGCCGCCGCTGCCGCTGTGGCTGCGCGGTCCCGAGCACATCGCGGCGTGGATGGCCGGCACCGGCAGCGGCTGCCGCGGCTCCCGCCTGGTGCCGACCGCCGCCAACGGGATGCCGGCGTTCGGGCACTACCGGCGCGACCCCGACGGCTCAGGCCACGTGCCCTGGGCGCTGATCGTGATCGGCGTCTCCGGCGGCCGGATCACGTCGCTCAACAACTTCCTCGACGTCGAGCGCCTGTTCCCGCTGTTCGGGCTGCCGGACCGGCTCGAGGAGGGCACCGGCCAGCCCGAGCAGGCCGGCGAGCTCGCGTAGGTCGTCGCCCGCGCCGCGTACCTCCAGCCGCCAGCCGAACCGCCGCGCGGTCAGGCGGATCCGTGCCAGCACCTCGACCGTGACCAGGTCGGGCGCGGTCACCGCGGACACGTCGCACACCACCACGCCCCGGTCGCGGCCACGCAGCGCCTCGGCCAGTTCGGCGCAGCGGGCCGCGCTGTCCGCGCGGGTCGGCGTCCCGTCGGCCAGGCAGAGCATGTGGGTGATCACACGCATTGGACCGCCGTACGCCCCGGCTCTCATCGGTACGCGTGCGCCGGCGCAACTTGCCTCGAACACCTTGTTGCTGGCAGTTACATCGACGTTAACTGCTATACCAATCATCGGTGCTCGGCTATATGATCCCGGTAGCTCACCCCGAAGCCTCACGAAACCGCAGCTCCCGCACCCCTCGGGTCGAACTCCGCAAGCCAGGTGCCTCCGCATCGTCGTGCCTGGCGACCGCCCGGCGCTGTGGTTCGGCCTGCCGGAAAGGTGGGAACGGATGACAGGGCTCCCGTCCTTGGTCATCGGCATCGCGTCCTCGTCGGCCGAGCGCCGGCAGCTCGCCCAACTGCTCGGCGGCACCGAGTCGTTCCTGATCGTGTCCAGCGCCCATCAGGCCCGCCGCTTCCTCGACCTGGTACGCCGGCCCGCGCTGGCCCCGGCGCCGCACCCGCCCGCGAATGACGAGGCGCCGGCCGAGCCACCCGGGCGGGAACTGGCCGTCGACTCCGACCGGCGGGTGCTGCGCTGGCGGGAGCGGGAGATCGGGTTGACGCCACTGGAGCACGACCTGCTCGTCTGCCTCACCGGTACACCCGGCCAGGTGTGGACGTACGCACGGCTGCACCGCGCCGTCTGGGGCAACGACCACCTCGGGCGGGGGTCGGACATGCACTCCGTGGTACGCCGCCTCCGCCGCAAGCTGGGCCGCCTGGACGCCCCCGCCATGATCCACGCCGTCCGAGGCGTAGGCTTCCGCCTCACCCCGTAACGCCTGACCCCGCCCGGTTTCGCCGTTGATCTTGCAGTTACGGCCCCTCGGGTGGGGCTTTCGTCTGCCTTGCCGGGGCCGCGAGTGCAAGATCGCCGGGGAAAGGGGGCGGCCCGCCCGGCGGGTGTGCCGGGCGGGCCGTCCTCGTCAGCCGCTGGGGTCAGCAGCGGGTGGGGGAGAGGGTGAAGTCCTCAACGGTGGGCGTGCTGCTGTTGATCTTCGTCTGGCGCGTCTGGGGCTTCCAGCCGTCCTTCGCGACGATCAGCGTCAGCGGGTTGTTGCGCCGGTCCATCCAGTAGGCGTACCGGCCCTCGGCGTCGGTGGTGAACGTGTACGAGTTCGCCCAGGAGTCGACCTGCACGGTCACGCCCGCCAGCGGCGCGGTGGCGCCCTGGCAGCTCTTGCCGGAGACCGTGCCGGACAGCTTGCCCCAGGTGGTCGGCGGCTGCGCGATCATGGTGACCGCCACCGGCTCCACCGTGTACGGGGTGTTCTCCTTGATCACCACGGACGCGGAGTACGTGCCGGGCTGGTCGACGTTCGCGGTCATGCCGACCGTGACGGTGACCTTCTCGCCCGGCGCCAGCGTGACCTTCGACTTGTCGACGGTCAGCCAGCTCACGTCGGCCGCGCCCTCGGCGCACTCGCCGAAGCCGGGCAGGACCTCGCTGTCCTTGGTGGCCGTGAAGCCGCCCGACGAGCCGCCGACCTTGTAGAACCCGCAGGCCGCGCCACCCCGGTAGCGGGGGGCGTTGGCGTTGGGCAGGTTGGCCCACGAGTTGGTCGCCGGGTCGAAGGCGAAGCCGGCGTTGGTGATGGCGCCACCCTGCGACCCGCCGACGACGAGGAGCTTGCCGTTGGCGACCGCGTACGAGGCGGCCCAGCTGTCGGCCGGCGCGTCCGGGATGGCGGTCCAGGCGCCCGCGGCCGGGTCGAAGGCGTAACCGACCTTCTGCGACGTGGTGCCGTCGTTGCCACCGGTGCAGTAGACGGTGCCGTCGATCCCGCCGCAGGACAGGAACGCCACCGACTTCGGGTACGCCGGCAGCGTCTCCCAGGCGTCGGCGCCCGGGTCGTACCGGACCACCGAGTTGGCCATCGGCGTGCAGCTCGCTGTGGTGCAGCCGCCGATCGCGTACAGCTTGCCGCCCGCGACCGCCTGGCCGGCCGCCGCGCGCGGCGCCGGGTTGTCGGCCTTGCGGGTCCAGGTGTTCGCCGCCGGGTCGTACGAGAAGGTGGCGGCGTCCGGTCCGGCGGCACCCCAGCCACCGGTGGCGATGATCTTGCCGTCGAGCACGCCGACCGTCATGGCGTTACGTGCCCCGGGCAGGTCGGCGATGCCGGTCCACGCCTGGGTGATCGGGTCGTACCGGTAGTTCTTGGCGCTCGACGCGGTGCCGTCGCCACCGGCGATGGAGTAGACGGTGCCGTCGACGTTGACGACCCGGTTGTCCATCACGTTCGCCGGGTAGCCCGGGATGGTGGTCCAGGGGTCCGCCTGCGGTGCGGCGGCGGCGATCGCGTTCGACGACTTGCCCGACGAGCGGGCCGCGAACGACGTGGCGGCGGTCAGCCGCTGGACCGGTGCGCCGGTGGAGCCGAGCAGCGCCTGCTCGGACAGCCGGGAGCCGTCGGCCCGTTGCAGCACGAACCCGCCGTCGCGCTCACTGAACTCGGCGGTGACCGGGGCCCCGCCGGTGTTCGTGACGGTGAACGTCTTGCTGACCTTCCCGCTGGGCATCCGGACCGTGCCGGTGATCGAGGTCGGCTTCACCGACAGCCGGCCGGCGGCGAGCTGGAAGTTGGCCGCTGTGGCCCAGTCCTCCTCGACCGCCACCTGCTTGGTCTGGCTCACGTAGTTGCCGGCACCGGCGGTGAACGGGTGCGTCCCGGTCAGCGACGAGAACATCCAGTAGAAGCCGTCGGGCAGCTCGGTGTCGTCCGGCGTGGCGACTGTGGTGGCCTTCTCCGCCGGGCGGTCCTTGCTGGTCACCGTGGCGCCGTTGACGTAGCTGTTGTCGTTCTTGTCGCGGACGTGGCCGAGCACCAGGCCGCCCTTGACCGGCTTGCAGACGAGCTTGCTGCCGATGAGGACGTTGTCGACCTGCCACCACCATTCCCAGCTCGCCTCGTAGTAGTGGAAGCGCACCTGCACCTGCGACTGGCCGGCCGCCTGCGGGATCGGCACCTCGGTCACCCGCGGGCCGCGGACGTCGGCCGCCTGCCGGAGCACGTTGCTCCACGTGGTGCCGCCGTCCAGGCTCAGGTCCACGTCCGCGCGGTCGCTGTTGAGCCAGTTGTAGTCCTGGTTGAACCGGATCACCGGCGCGGTCACGCCGGTCAGGTCGACCACCGGGCTGACCAGCGACGTGTCCTGCCGCCCGCCGCTGCCGTAGTTGTCGCTGTCGATGATGGCGAAGTTGCCGCTGCCGCCGGTCAGGTTGCCGCGCTCACCGGCGTCGGTGAACTCCCAGACCTGGCCGGTGCCGGCGTTGTCCACCACGGTCCAGCCGTCCGGGACACCGGTGCCGTCGAACGTCTCGTACTCGCCGTCGGAGCTGACGGTGTAGCCGGGGGCGGTGGTGCACGCCTCCGGGTTCGCCTGCACCGCGATGTTGGCGGTCACGTTGCCCGTGCCGACGGTGACCTCCTTGGTGGTGGTCAGGTAGCCGGCGTACTGCGGCTCGACCTTGAGCCGGTACGTCGTCCCGGACGGCAGCGACAGGCTGTAGCGGCCGGTCGTCGGCGTCGTGTAGTCGGAGATCGGCGTGCCCTCGACGCTCACCTTCGCGTACAGCGGCCAGCCGTGCCCGGACCCGTCGGTGACCTGCCCGCTGACCGTGACGCTCGCTACCGCGGTGAGCGCCACGTCGAGCGTGGTCGTCGTGTTCGCGGTGATCGTCGCCGGCAGGGTGCGGGTCGCGTACCCGAACGCCGAGACGACCACCTGGTAGTCGCCGGCCGGCAGGAGCGAGGAGTACGTCCCGTCCGCGCCGGTGGTCAGCGTGCGATCGGCCGCCCCGGACAGGGTGACAGTCGCGCCGGCGATCCCGGCCCCGGTGGCGGCGTCGGTGACCTTGCCGGCCAGCGTGCCGTTGTCGCCGATGGGGGCGGCGGCGAGCAGCGCGAGCGCGTCCAGGCGGCCCTCACCGTAGACGTTGTTGTCGTCGGTGGTGCCGCCGCACTGCGAGTCGCCCTTGTCGATCGCCGTGTCGTTGAGCAGCGCGCGGGTCGCCGTGATGTCGCCGACCAGCGTGGGCGCCGCCGACCAGAGCAGCGCGATCGCGCCGGCCAGGTGCGGCGCCGCCATCGAGGTGCCGCTGATGCTGGCGTACGAGTTGGTCGGCACGCTGGAGCGCACGTTCACACCAGGCGCCGAGATGTTCGGCTTGATCTCGCCGTTCTGCCCGGTACCCCGGGACGAGAAGCTGGCGATGTTGTTGTTGACGTCGTACGCGCCGGCCGAGTAGTTGCTCGCCAGGCTGCCCGGTGAGCCGCTGGTCTGGCAGGACGGGCCGTTGTTGCCGTTGGACCAGACGCCGAAGATGCCGGAGGCGGTCCACGCGTTCGTGACGTCCTCCATGAACGGCTCGTTCGACGGCGCCGTGGTGCCCCACGAGTTGTTGATGATGTTCGGCCGCTTGCTGGCGTCCGGGTTCTGCCCGTTGAGGTCGGTGGGCTCCAGCATCCACTGGCCGGAGGAGATCAGCGCGGCGTCGGACGGGCAGCACCCGTTCGCGGCGATCCACTTGACCTCGGGGGCGACACCGATCTGGTTGGCCCCGTCGGCGCCGGCCATGGTGCCCATGGTGTGTGTGCCGTGGCCGTCGGAGTCGCACGGCGCGGTGGCGCACTCGCCTGCGGCGTCGAACCAGTTGTAGTCGTGGTCGAAGGTGCCGTCACCGTTGTTGCCCCGGTAGGCGTTCACCAGCGCCGGGTGGTTGAACTGGACGCCGCTGTCGATGCTCGCCACCGTGATCCCGGCGCCCTTGACGCCGTACTGGGACCAGACGTCGTCGGCGTTGATGTTGGCGATGCCCCACTCCAGGGCGTTCGCCGACTTCTCGTCGGTGCCGGGGGTGGTCTCCGGCAGCTTGTACTCCACCGGCGCGTACAGGCCGTCCACCTCGGAGTGGGCGGCGAAGTTCTGCGCCATGGTCAGCGAGCCGTCGGTGACCTTGATGGCGTTCGTCGCCCAGAAGGTCTGGTACTTCGTGCCCGAGCGGTCCAGCTCGGCGCGGATCTTCGACTGGCTGTCGGCGGCTGTCTTCTTCAGCGCCGCCGCGACGACGGCGCCGCGCTCGTTCCAGTCCTTGATCGAGGCGGCCTTGCTCAGGTCCGCCTTGGCGCCGAAGTGGATCCAGAAGTCGCCCTCGCTCTTGCGCTGGAGCTGGCGGGTGAGCTCGGGACGGATCTTGTCGCCGGCCGCCGCGCCCGCACCCGTCTCGGCCTGTGCCGCAGTGCCGGTCGCGGCCAGCGCGGTGGCGGCGAGCACCAGGGCGGCGCCCGCGCTCACCAGCCGCCGGGCCGGGCCCCATCTGTGTGGACGTCTCAGCATCGGTGCTGCCTCCTCCTCCGATGACCCGCTGATGATCGAGCCATGGCAGAAGGGCCAGGAGACGTGCTCTCCCGACTGCTACACCGGTGTGAAAAGAACCCCCCAGGCCCCCTAGGCGCCGTGCGGGTCTGCGCCGGACGCCTGAGTGGACACTATGATCGACAGTAAGGAACGATCAATGACCGTACGTGAGCAACATGTCACCAACAGGCCCCCGGATCGGGCGGCCTGTTGACAGTTTTTGTCACGGTGGGGCGCGGTGACGACTGACGGCACGAACGCGGCGAACTCCGGCACCGACCCGTCGGAGCGCC
Organism: Micromonospora sp. RV43; assembly: GCF_001029515.1. Lineage (NCBI taxonomy): Bacteria > Bacillati > Actinomycetota > Actinomycetes > Micromonosporales > Micromonosporaceae > Micromonospora > Micromonospora sp. RV43. The sequence continues at coordinate 17,031 of NZ_LEKG01000128.1, forward strand.
CCTTCTCGCTCGTCATCGGGGTGACGTCGTCCCCGGCCGAACGGCTGCGGCTGACCGAGCTGCTGGACGGCGTCGCGCCCCTTCTGATGGTCGCCGATCTGGACGAGCTGCGCGAGTTGATCACGGATGCGCCGGCCTCGGCGCACGCACCTGCCCCGGCCGTCGCGCCGGCTGCGCCCGTACCCCGGGACAAGCCCGCGCCGGACGGCGCGCTGGTGATCGACGCGGCCCGGTCGACCGCCCGGTGGGGCAACCGGGAGACCGCCCTGACCCGGCTGGAACGCGACCTGCTGACCTGCCTGACCGTCGAGCCGGTACGGGTGTGGAGCTACGCCGAGCTGCACCACGCGGTCTGGCACGACGCGCCGACGCATGGCCGGGCCGACGTGCAGTCCCTGGTCAAGCGGTTGCGCCGTAAGCTCGACGAACTGGGCACCGGCGTCACCATCGCGGCGGTACGCGGCGTCGGCCTGCGGCTGACCGACCACCGCCACCCCCGGGTACGGGGCGACTGACCCACCCCTGGGTCCGCTGTGTAAGGCCGCACGTTGCGGACCGGACGGCGCGCACGGCCGGACGGTGACAGCCGGTGACCCGATCGGTGGAGGCGCCCTGCCGGTGTGGCCGGAATTGATGGCGACCGGTCGATTACCGGTGCGGCACGTATCGCGAGAAGTCTTTGCCTCCTACGGTGGCGTCCGGCACGCGGACGGAGGGGACTCGGGAATCACCCGAGGGGGCCGTCCCGGCGGACAGGGAGAGTTGTCTCGATGCGAGTTTGGCTTCGCGCGGTGACGGTCGTCGTCGCCGGCGCGGTCGTGGTGGCGGGAGTGCCGGCGCTCGCCGCCACCGTCACCGTGCGGGACGCCGGCGTGGCCGGCCACACCGGCGCACAGGCGACGGGAAGCAGCGCCGCGCTCGGCGCCGCGCGCACCACGGCGACCCGTGCGCTGGTCACCCCCGGGGACACCCGGCTGATGCCGACCACCCCCCGCACCGACACGCCGCGGATCACCAACGGCGAGATCGTCGACATCGAAGTGATCGGCAACCGCGTCTTCATCGCCGGCACGTTCACCTCGATCGCGAACGTCGGCGGGTCCGCGATCACGCAGCGGTCCCTGGCGTCGTACAACCTGGACACCGGCAAGGTGGACACCGGGTTCAAGCCGGTCATCGACGGCGCGGTCGCCGCGGTGGAGGCGTCGCCGGACGGCAAGTCGCTCTACATCGCCGGCGCGTTCAACACCGTCAACGGCGTCACCAAGCGCAAGATCGCCCGGCTGAACCCGACCACCGGCGCGCCGGTCGCCGCGTTCACCGCCACCGCGAACGCGCGGGCCACCGCGCTGGCCGTCAGCGCCAACGCCGTCTACGTCGGCGGCCAGTTCGCCACCGTCAACGGCGTCAGCCGCAGCGGCCTGGCCGCGCTCAACCCCACCACCGGCGCCGTCGACACCGGCTTCAACCTGCCGGTCACCGGCGGCATCGGCGTCGGCGGCATGCTCACCGTGCAGCAGCTCAAGCTCACCCACGACCGCAGCAAGCTGCTGGTCGTGCACACCGGCCGCCAGATCGCCGGCCAGGACCGCTACGGCGTGGCGCTCATCGGTACGGCCACCAAGGCGCTGCTGCCGTGGCGCACCCGGCTGTGGGAGGACAACCTCTCCTTCGTCGGCGGCATCCAGCGCGTCTTCGCCGGTGACATCGCGCCGGACGACTCGTACTTCGTGGTCACCAGCGGCTCCGGCGGCGACCGGCCGCCGATCAACGACACCGCCATCGCGTACCCGCTGACCGGAAACGACAACGTCGAGCCGCTCTGGATCTCCCGGCACTTCGACAGCATCTACTCGGTCGCGATCACCGACACCGCCGTCTACGTCGGCGGCCACTTCAGCTGGCAGGAGTCGCCCACGTCGAACGTGCCGTGGCCCGGCCTGGACAACGTCGGATACGGCACCGGCCAGGGGCTCAGCGGCTACGGCCTCGGCGACCAGGTGGTCCGCCGCGACCACCTCGGCGCGCTGGACCCGCTCACCGGCACCGCGCTGGAGTGGAACCCCGGCTCCAACTCGTACGAGGGCGAGAAGGCGATGCTCGCCACCTCGCGCGGCCTGCTCGTCGGCGGTGACGGCAACGTCAAGGGCGGCAAGACCACCGGCCGGGTCGCCTTCTTCGACCTCTCCAAGCAGCCCGCGCCCGCGGCGCTGGACACCACCGTCACGACGCCGATCGAGGGCGCGGTGAAGCCGGCCGGCGAGTCGTTCACGATCAGCGGCCAGGCGCTCGCCCCGGCCGGCGTGGCGCGGGTCCAGCTGGAGATCCAGGACCGCAACAGCGGCAAGTACCTCCAGGCCGACCTGACCACCTGGGGCGCGTTCAAGGCGATCAACACGACTGTCGCCGCGCCGAACGCCACCTCCACCACGTGGAGCCTGCCGGTGACGCTGCCGGCCGGCGTCTACCAGTTGCAGGCGAAGACGTTCGACCGCAAGGGGGCCGGCGACACCACCAAGGCGGTCAAGAAGATCGAGACGTTCCGCTTCGACGACCTGCCGCCGTCGACCCGGATCAGCTCGCCGTCGGCCGGCCTGCTCGCCACGCAGACGTTCGTGGCCTCCGGCACCGCCACCGACGACAAGGGCGTCAACTCGCTCATCTACTCGTTCCGCACGCCCGACAACCGGTACCTCCAGGACGACGGCACCGTCGCCGCCGTCTACAACACCTTCCGCGGCGAGCCGGACGTGATCGGCGCGACGTCCACCACCTGGCAGTACGAGGTCACGCTGCCGGTCGAGGGACAGTGGAAGATGACCGCCACCGCCGTCGACACGACCGGGCAGAGCGACCTGCGTGGCGACACCCGCGACTGGACCGTCTCGGCCAACGGCGTACCGCCGGCAGTGGCGATCACCTCGCCGGTGGCGATGACCCCGCCGGGCAGCCCGGCGCCGTTCACCGTCGCGCCCGGTGGCGCTGTCACGTTCGCCGGTACGGCGAGCGACGACGACGCCCTGAAGTCGGTCGAGATCTACCTGCGCAACAACACCACCCGCGAGGCGCTCGCCAGCGACGGTACGTGGGGCGCCGACTCGGTCGCCGGCTACCACCGGATCTCCCCGACCAACCTCGACGCCGCGACGTTCGACTGGTCGTTCACCACGGTGCCGCTCACCCCGGGCGTCTACGACTTCCGGGTACGGGCGACCGACAAGCTCGGCCTGACCACGTCCAGCACCAACATGGGCCGGCTCACAGTCACCGCCCAGGTGCCCGGCGACGCCTTCCCGAACGGGCTGCTCAGCTTCACCGGCACCAACCAGGACGTCGACCAGCTGCACCTGGACCTGACCGGCACGGCGACCGACGACAAGGGCGTGCGGGCGGTCCGGATCGCGCTGCGCGACCTGGACACCGGCCGGTACGTGCAGCCCAACGGCACCATGGCCGCCGCGTTCGCGACAGTCGACGCGACGCTCGCCGCGTCCGGCGCGACCAGCACCGCGTTCACGCTCTCGATCGACCTGCCCACCCGCGGCACGTACAGCGTGGAGGCGTGGGCCGTGGACACCGCCGGTCAGCAGGACAACTCGACCAGCGGCGCCACCGCCCGCTACCTGGTCTACCCGGGTGACACCGACCCGACGCTGGAGCCGAGCATCACGCCGGTCGAGGGTCAGGCGTACACCGGTGGCCGGATCGTCATCACCGGCCGGGCCGTGGACGACGGCGGGATGCAGAAGGTCGAGGTGCAGATCGGCAACAGCGCCGGGCAGGGCATGAACTCGGCCGGCACGTTCGGCCGGGCGGGCGCGCCGACCAGCTGGCCGTGGATCGCCACGTTCCTCACCAGCCCGGGGTCGCCGGGGTCGAACTTCGCGTACACGTCGCCGGTGATCCCGGCCGGCACGTACACGGTGACGATCCGCGGCATGGACAACCGGGGGCAGTACCAGCAGCCGCCCCGTACCGTCACGGTGACCGTCACCGACTGACCGGACGGCCTCGCGGGCCGGTCCGCGCCGGGTCTCCCGGCGCCGGGCCGGCCCGTGCCCGTCTCAGGGCCGGATCAGGCACATCCCGGCGGTGGCCGGCCGGTCCATCGTGGCCAGCGCGTCAGGCGCGGCGTCGAGGTCGATGGTGCGGGTGACCAGCTCGGCCGGGCGCAGCACCCCGGCGGTGACCAGCCGCAGCATCTCCGGGTACGCGTGCGCCGGCATGCCGTGGCTGCCGCGCAGCTCCAGCTCGTACGCGATCACCAGGTCCATCGGCAGCGCGGGCCGGCCCTGCGCGGCGGGCAGCAGCCCGACCTGCACGTGCCGGCCGCGCCGGCGCAGGCCCTCGATCGACGCCACGCAGGTGGCGTGACTGCCGAGCGCGTCCAGCGACAGGTGGGCGCCCCCGCCGGTGGCCTCCCGGATCGCGGCGGCCACCTCGGCGGGACCGCCGAGCGCGCTCGCGTCCACGCAGACCGCGGCGCCGCTGCGGCGGGCCAGCTCCAGCGCGCCGGACGACACGTCCACCGCCACCACCCGCGCCCCGCTCGCCGCCGCCACCATGACCGCGGACAGGCCGACGCCGCCGCAGCCGTGCACTGCGACCCACTCGCCCGCCGCGACCCGGCCCTGCGCGACGACGGCCCGGAACGCGGTGGCGAACCGGCAGCCGAGCGCGGCGGCGGCCGCCTCGTCCAGCTCGTCCGGCAGCCGGACCAGGTTGACGTCGGCGTGCCGTACCGCGACCAGGTCGGCGAACGAGCCCCACCCGGTGAAGCCCGGCTGGGTCTGCCGCTCGCAGACCTGCTGGTCGCCGGCCAGGCAGGACGGGCACCGCCCGCACGCGCAGACGAACGGCGCTGTCACACGGTCGCCGGGCCGCCAGCCGCGTACGTCCGCGCCGGCGGCCACGACGACACCGGCGAACTCGTGCCCCGGCACGTGCGGCAGGCGGATGTCCGGGTCGTGGCCCTGCCAGCCGTGCCAGTCGCTGCGGCACAGGCCGGTCGCGCCGACCCGGACGACGACCCCGTCCGGCGCCGGCGCCGGGTCGTCCACCTCCCGGACCTCCGGCCGTACCCCGAACTGCTCGAACACCACAGCACGCATGCCCCGATCCTCACACCCAC
>NZ_LEKG01000129.1:0-22123 GCF_001029515.1 Micromonospora sp. RV43
GGCCGGCGTTGGGGGTGGCGGACCTCCTGTGCCGGGTGGAAGATGCCCGTGGCAGACTGGTCAATCGGCCACCGGTTCCGGTTCACGCCCGAGCCCGTCGTGACGACGGGGCGCACCGACGGCGACCCGGCGACCACCGACGAAAGGACCGAGGCGACATGAAGCCCAACATCCACCCGGAGTACGTGACCACCGAGGTCCGCTGCTCCTGCGGCAACACGTTCACGACCCGCAGCACCGCCAAGGGCGGCGCCATCAGCGTCGAGACCTGCAGCGCCTGCCACCCGTTCTACACCGGTAAGCAGCGCGTGCTGGACACCGCCGGCCGGGTCGCGAAGTTCCAGCAGAAGTACGCCAAGGTTCAGGCCAAGAAGGCCAAGTAGCTCCGTCGACGACGCCCGTGTCCGGCTCCTGCCGGGCACGGGCGTTCGTCCGTTTGCGCCGGTTTCATCTCCCCCAAGGAGCATCCGCAGCATGAGCAGTGAGCGCCTGGCCGCCCTCCTCGACGAGTACGCCGAGCTGGAGCGGCGGCTGGCCGACCCGGCCATCCACGCCGACCAGGGCACCGCCCGGCGGGTCGGCCGTCGGTACGCCGAACTGGTCCCGCTGCACAAGGCGGCCGGTGAGCTGGAGCAGGCCCGCGCCGACCTGGCCGCCGCCCGGGAACTGGCCGCCGAGGACGCGACGTTCGCCGTCGAGGCGGACACCATCGCCGCCTCCCTGCCGGCCCTTGAGGAACGGCTCGCGGAACTGCTCATCCCGCGCGACCCGCACGACGCCAAGGACGTGATCGTCGAGATCAAGGCCGGCGAGGGTGGCGAGGAGTCCGCGCTGTTCGCCGGTGACCTGCTGCGGATGTACACCCGGTATGCCGAGCGGCACGGCTGGGTCACCGAGGTGATCGACGCGCAGGACTCCGACCTCGGCGGCGTCAAGGACGTCTCCCTGGCGATCAAGAGCAAGGGCGTCCCGGAGGGCGGCAACGGCGTCTGGTCCCGGCTCAAGTGGGAGGGCGGCGTGCACCGGGTGCAGCGCGTCCCGGTCACCGAGTCGCAGGGGCGGATCCACACCAGCGCCGCCGGCGTGCTGGTGCTGCCCGAGGCGGAGGACGTGGACGTCACCATCGACCCGAACGAGCTGCGCATCGACGTGTTCCGCTCGTCCGGCCCCGGTGGGCAGTCGGTGAACACCACCGACTCGGCGGTACGGATCACCCACGTGCCGACCGGCATCGTGGTCTCCTGCCAGAACGAGAAGTCGCAGTTGCAGAACCGGGAGCAGGCCATGCGCATCCTGCGCGCCCGGCTGCTGGCCGCCGCCCAGGAGCAGGCGGACGCGGCGGCGTCGGACGCCCGCAAGGCGCAGGTCCGGACCGTGGACCGGTCCGAGCGGATCCGCACCTACAACTTCCCGCAGAACCGGATCACCGACCACCGCATCGGCTACACCGCGTACAACCTGGACCTGGCGCTGGCCGGCGAACTGGACGGGGTGCTCGACGCGCTGGCCGAGGCGGACCGTGCGGCCCGGCTGGCCGGCGAGACCGAGCTGTCCCGCCGCTGACCGCCGGGGGTGTTAAGCGGGGGCCCCTCCTCTACCGGAGGCGTTAACAAGGGCCCCCTCCTTGCCGCTCAGCTCGCCCGCAACCGCGCCTTGGCGCGCAGCATCTCCCGGTCGGCCAGCTCGAACGCGGCGCCCAGCGCCTCCCGGACGCTCACGGTGGTGCTGCCGTCGACCTCGGCGAAGCCGATCGTCACCCCGACCGGCGTGCCCGGGACCAGGGACTCCCAGTCCTCGGTGCGGACGGCCGCCTCGATCCGGCGGGCCACCTCGACCGCCTCCGGCATGCCGGTGTCGGGCAGCACCACGACGAACTCGTCGCCGCCGTAGCGCGCCACGAAGTCGCCCCGCCGCATCACCCGGTTGATCACCCCGGCGACCCGTTGCAGAACCAGGTCCCCGGAGTGGTGGCCGTGCCGGGTGTTCACCGCCTTGAACCCGTCGAGGTCGCAGACGCCGATCACCACCCGCTCGCCCCGGGACACCACGGCGCCCAGGTAGCGCTCCAGCCGGCGCCGGTTGGGCAGGCCGGTGAGCGGGTCGGTGAGCGCCTCGCCCTCGTACCGGGCCGCCTCGCGGCGCATCTCCTCGTGGTCGATCCGGGCGGCGATGCCGTCGATGTAGACGTCCCGCAGCCGGTCGCTGCGCCGCGCCGCCAGCCGGAACGCGTGCCGGTCGGCCCGGTGCGCGCCCGCATGGTCACCGGCCCGGGCCAGCGCCACGCTGCGCAGCCGGGGTGCCTCGGCCGCGCCGAGCGTCTCGTCGGATACCCGCAGCGAGTCCAGGCGGGTGACCGCCTCGATCGGGCGGCCGGCGGCCACCGCGAGGCAGACCTGACCGAGCTGGCGCAGGTCGCGGGCGCGGGCACTGTCACCGCCGTGGCCGAGCAGCCGGTTCGGGTCGGCGTCCCCGGCGGACTCCACCCGGTCGCCGAGCGCCGCCCGCCGGGCGGCGGCGTAGCCGTACGCGGCCAGGCTGCTCGGGCGCAGGTTGCCGGCACCCCCGCCGCGCAGGAACCGGGCGAGGTCACCGGCGACGTCGCGCAGCACCCGCAGGCAGCCGTCGCTGTCGCCGTTGTGGTCGAGCGCGACCGCGTTGCGCAGCCGGATCCCGGGGGCGGCGAACGTCTCCTCGGGGATGCCGACGCTGAGCCCGACCTCCCGGGCCCGCTCGATCGCGCCGAGCGCGTGGCCGTGGAAGCTCAGGTACGAGTACGCCATCGCCAGGTCGTGCCAGCCCCAGGCGGTGTCCCGGTCGGGCGTGTCGTCGGCGCTGAGCGCGCGGGCGGCCCGGACCAGGTGCATCACGCATCGGTCCAGCGCGCCCTGGTGGTGTGCGGCGAGCGCGGCCAGCGCGTTGAGGTGCCCGTGCAGGTAGGGCTCGGTCAGGTCGCGTACGGCGGCGGAGGCGTCCTCGACGGCGCGGGTGAACTCGGCGGTGCGGCCGAGATTGATCAGCGCGGACAGGCGTTGCACCAGCGCGTCCGCGCGGGCGTACGGGTCGTCGGTGGTGCGGATGACGCGGTCGAGCAGGGCGCACGCCTCCGCGGACCGGCTGGCCTCCTGCAGTGACCGAGCGCGGCGGAGAGCGTCAACCTGGTCCTCGACCTGGTCGAGCCAGCCCACTCGCGACCTCCCTGCGGTGTGCGCCCGGACGCACCCGCTCGTGAGGTGGGCCGCGACGCCTCATGATTATTGCGTGACCGCACTCCCGCAACACCCGTCCGAAGGGACAGAACGCGAACGCCCCTCGCTGGTGATCACCCGGGTGGCGCGCGCGCTCGCGGCGGCCGGCGTCGAGGCGCCCCGCGCCGAGGCCGAGCAGCTCGCCGCGTACGTCCTGGAGGTGCCACGTGGCCGGCTGGCGCTCGCCGACGGCTTCACCCCGGCGCAGCGCGACCGCCTGGACGCCCTCGTCGGGCGGCGGGTGACGCGCGAGCCGTTGCAGCATCTGCTCGGCTCGGCCGGTTTCCGGCACCTGGAGCTGGCCGTCGGGCCGGGCGTGTTCGTGCCCCGGCCGGAGACCGAACTGCTGGCCGGCTGGGGGATCGAGCGTGCCCGGGAGTACGCGGCGCCGCTCGTGGTCGACCTGTGCAGCGGTTCCGGCGCGATCGCCCTCGCGGTCGCGCAGGAGGTGCCAGCGGCCCGGGTGGTGGCGGTGGAGCGGTCCCCGGCCGCGCTGGCGTGGCTGCGGCGCAACGCGGCCGGCCGGGCCGCCGCCGGGGACCGGCCGATCGAGGTGGTGGCCGCCGACGTGACCGATCCGGACCTGCTGGCCGACCTGGCCGGACGGGTCGACGTGCTGCTCTGCAACCCGCCGTACGTGCCGAGGTCGGCGCCGGTGCCGCCGGAGGTGGCCGGGCACGACCCGGACGAGGCGGTGTTCGGCGGCGCGGACGGGCTGGACGTGATCCGGCCGGTGGTCGGCCGGGCCGCCGTGCTGCTGCGTCCGGGCGGCGCGATCGGCATCGAGCACGACGACACGCACGCGGCGGCGGTGCCGGCGCTGCTGCGCGGCGACGGCCGCTACGACCGGGTGGAGGAGCACCGGGACCTGGCCGGGCGGCCCCGCTTTGCGAGCGCGTCCCGGCGGGCGGACGGCACCCACGCCGACCCGGCCCCGGCGTGGCAGACTGACTCCTCGTGATGCTCTACGACTGTCGGTCGCCCGCCGACCGGGACCGCGGCATCGCCGCTGCCGTCGAGGCGGTCAAGAACGGGGAACTCGTCGTCCTGCCGACCGACACGGTCTACGGCATCGGGGCGGACGCCTTCACCCCGTACGCGGTGAAGGCCCTGGCGGACACCAAGGGTGGCGCCCGGCAGGCGCCCCCGGTGCTCATCGGTTCCCGGCACACGCTCGACGGCCTGGTCTTCTCGCTGCCCGGCGCGGCCCGCGACCTGGTCGAGGCGTTCTGGCCCGGTGCGCTGACCATCGTGGTGGAGCACTCGCCGAGCCTGGCCTGGGACCTGGGCGACAACAGCGGCACGGTGGCGGTGCGGATGCCGCTGCACCCGGTGGCGCTGGAGGTGCTGCGGGAGACCGGCCCGATGGCCGTCGCGTCGGCCAACAAGATCGGCCAGCCCGCCGCGCTCACCGCCGAGGAGGCGCGCGACCAGCTCGGCTACGGCGTCCGGGCGTACCTGGAGGCCGGGCCGGCGGTGGACCCGGTGCCGAGCACCATCGTCGACCTGACCGGCGACGTGCCGCGGGTGCTGCGCGAGGGCGCGGTGACGCTGGCGAAGCTGCGGGAGGTCGTGCCGGACATCCTCGACGAGCGGGGGGTCTGAGTGCCGCCCTTCACCGTCCTGCACGTCTGCATGGGCAACATCTGCCGGTCGCCGATGGCCGAGCGGTTGCTGCTGCTCGCGGTCCGGGAGCGGCTGGCCCGCCTCGACGTCGACCCGGCCGGGTCGGACGCGCTCGTGCACAGCCACAGCGCCGGCACCGGCGGCTGGCACGCGGGCGAGGAGATGAACCCGCCCGCCGCCCGCCAGGTGCTCTCGCGCGGCGGCGACACCGAGGGGTTCGCCGCCCGGCGGCTGCGCTCCGACCTGATCGACGCCGCCGACCTGGTGCTCACCGCCACCGCCGACCAGCAGGAGTACGTGGTGGCGCTGCGGCCGGACGCCGCCGCGCGCACGTTCGTCCTCGGTGAGTTCGGCCGCCTGCTCGGCGGGCTGGACCGGTCCGCCCTGCCGCCGGCCGAGCCGACGCCGGACGCCGTGTTCGCGCGCGGTGTCGCGTTGGTGGCGGCCGCCGACGCGGCCCGGCAGAACGCCTCCGCGCTGCCCACCGACGATCTGGACGACCCGTGGGGCCGGGGCGACCAGTGCTTCAGCCGGGTCGCGGACGAGATCGAGGAGACGGTGCAGCCGCTGGCTGCCGCGCTGCTGCCCTGAGATTCATCCTTCCTCGCGAACTTCCTGCGCATTTCGCGGAAGGTGTCGGCGAAAGCGAGCAATCCGGTCATTCTGAACGGGTCCGTACGGCCGGCTCCTGCGGGGAGAGCTGATGAACCGGGCCTATCTCGACAAGCTGTTCACCGTTGTGCTCGCCGGCGTGCTCGCCGGACTGGCCCTGGCCGCCGCCGCGCTGCCGGCCGCGCTGGTCTTCGGGCTGGGCGTGAAGAACCTGATGCCGTACACGGTGCTGCCGGAGGCGCTCAAGACGCCGCAGCCGGCGCAGCGCTCCAACCTGTACGCCAACGACGGACGGACGCTCATCACCTCGTTCTACGTCGAGGACCGGGTGGACGTGCCGGTCGGCGAGGTGGCGCCGGTGATGCGCGAGGCGATCGTGGCCGCCGAGGACGTGCGCTTCTACGAGCACCACGGCGTCGACGTGCGCGGCGTGGCACGGGCGTTCACGGCCAACCGCCGCGAGGGCACCCGTCAGGGCGCCTCCACGCTGACCATGCAGTACGTGCGCAACGCGCTGGCCGGTGACCCCCGGCTGACCGAGGAGCAGCGCGCCGCCGCCACCGAGATCACCGTCGGGCGCAAGATCCGCGAGATGCGGTACGCGCTGACGCTGGAACGGCAGATCGGCAAGGACGAGATCCTCGGGCGCTACCTGAACATCGCGTACTTCGGCGCCGGGGCGTACGGCATCGCCGCCGCCAGCAAGCGCTACTTCTCCACCACCCCGGAGCGGCTCACGCTGGCCCAGGCCGCGCTGCTCGCCGGGCTGGTCCGGTCCCCGGCCGACGATCCGATCAACGGCGACGCCGACGCGGCCCGGCAGCGGCGGGCGTACGTGCTGGACCGGATGGTGGAGACCGGCCGGGTCAGCGCGGCCGACGCCGAGGCGGCGAAGGCAACGGAGCTGGCCCTCAAGCCCAACACCACACCGAACGACTGCGCCGCGGTGCCCGCCGACCACAACGACTGGGGCTTCTTCTGCGACTGGTTCACCCAGTGGTGGAACGCCCAGCCGGCGTTCGGCGAGAACGTCGACGAGCGGCAGCGGACGCTGCGCCGCGGTGGTTGGAAGATCGTGTCCTCGCTCGACCCGGACGTGCAGGCCAAGGCGAGCGAGCAGGTGCGGGAGATCTACCCGGAGACGATCGCGCGGGCGGCGCCGACCGCCGTGGTGCAGCCGGGCACCGGCCGGGTGCTGGCCATGGCGGTGAACCGCACCTACGGCACGACCGCCAACCCGGACGGGCAGCAGAACTACCCGAACACGGTCAACCAGCTGGTGGCCGGTGGTGGCGGCATCACCGGCTATCAGGCGGGCTCCACGTTCAAGCTGTTCGCCCTGCTGGCCGCGCTGGAGTCCGGGCTGCCGCTGGACACCGAGTTCGACGCGCCGCGCGTCTACGTGACGCAGTACCCGGTCGGCGCCGGCCCGGCGAGCTGCGGCGGCCGGTGGTGCCCGGCGAACGCCAACACCTACTGGATGGACGGCGACCGGGACATGTGGGACGCGTTCGGCCGGTCGGTGAACACGTACTTCGCGTGGCTGACCGAGCGCGTCGGCGCGGACCGGGTGGTCGAGATGGCCCAGCGGCTGGGCATCGTCTTCCGTGCCCCGGCGGACGCCCGGATGGCCCGCGAGGGCGCCAAGAGCTGGGGGCCGTTCACGCTCGGCGTCTCCGCCACCACGCCGCTGGACCTGGCCGGCGCGTACGCCGCGGTGGCCGCCGAGGGCACCTGGTGCCGGCCCACGCCGGTCACCTCGATCACCGATCCGGGCGGCCGGACGGTGCCGGCCGGGAACACCGACTGCCGGCAGGTGCTCGACACCGAGGTGGCCCGCGCGGCGGCCGACGCCAGTCGCTGCCCGGTCGGCGACCAGTCGATGTACCGGCGCTGCGACGGCGGCACCGCCGAGGAACTGGCCCCTGGTCTGCGCCGGCCGGTGGCGGGCAAGACCGGCAGCTCGGAGCGGAACGCCACCGAGACGGTCGTCGCGTTCACCCCGCAGCTGTCGGTGGCGACGATCGCCGCGAACCCGGACGACCCCCGGGACGCGGTCGGCGGCGGCGTGCAGAAGCGGCAGATCGCCGCCGTGGGCCGCATCCTCGCGTGGTCGCTGCGCGACGAGCCGGTACGCGACTTCGTCCCGCCCGGCCAGGCGGTGGCCTTCCAGCACACCAGCCCGCGCACCGGTAACTGAGAGACTTCCGTCAGCTCGTCGACCTGCCGTACCGCGCGACAGTGGTCCGGACGGCTTCGTCCACCACCGCTGTCGTGCGGTCAGGGGTAACCGTCCAGTCCGGGAGGACCAGGCGCGGCCAGAACAGGTAATTGGAGATCATCCCGAGGAACTGCGTAGCGGCCATCTCCGGGTCGTCGACGTCCGCGGCTCCCGCCTCGTGCTCGGCCACGAGGTAGGTCCGGACGGACTCGAAGTACGGCAGTTTGCCCTGGGAGAAGTGCGCTCGGGCCAGTTCGGGAAAGCGTGGCAGTTCGGCGATCACGATGCGGAACAGATCGGTCATCTCCGGCCGGCTCAACAGCGTCGCGTAGTGCCGCCCGAGAGCCGTGAGGCCGGCCGTCAGGTCACCGGCGGGCGGCACGTCGGCGACGTCGTTGCGGGCCCACGAGTCGATGACGATGGCATCGAACAGTGCCGCCTTCGTCGGGAACTGCTTGAACAGCGTCGCCTTCGACACGCCGGCGCTCTCGGCAATACGCGCCAGTGACGCCCGGTCGTAGCCCGACTCCAGGAAGAGCTCGGTGGCGGCCTGCAGGATCAGCGCGCGCTTCTCCTCCGCCACGCGCTGGTGATAGGCCGACGGCGCTGGGGTCATGCGCCCATCATAGCGAGGTGAGTGGGTTGACTCACCATCTGCTGGGGCGTAGCTTCGGGTGGTGAGTCGCTCGACTCACCACCCGTCCCGGGTGGTCGTCCCGTACGTACCGGAGGACCCGATGTCCCGTTTCGCCGATCAGACAGTTCTCGTCACCGGAGGCAGCGGCGGGCAGGGGGCCAGCCACGTCCGCGCCCTGCACGCCGAAGGCGCCAACGTCGTCATCGGTGGCATCGACGCCGACCGTGGCGCCGGCCTCGCCGCCGAGCTGGGACACCGGGCCCTCTCCGTCCGCCTGGACGTCACCCGGGAGGAGTCGTGGGCCGCCGCCGTCGCGGAGACCGAGAAGGCGTTCGGTGCGCTCACGATCCTCGTCAACAACGCCGGGGTGCAGAACCCGCCGGCCGTCATCGAGTCCACCGACCTGGCCACGTGGGCCCGCATCCTCGACGTCAACCTCACCGGCACGTTCCTCGGCATCAGGGCAGCCGCCCCGGCGCTGCGGCGCGCGGGGGGAGGAACGATCGTCAACATCGGCTCCACCACGGGCCTCGGCGGTACCGCCCTCTACGCGCCCTACGTCGCCGGCAAGTGGGCGGTACGAGGGCTCACCCGGACCGCCGCCCTCGAACTGGGCCGCGACAACATCCGCGTCAACGCGATCCACCCCGGCGTGGTCGCCACCCCGTTCATCACCGAGCCGGCGGCCGGCAGCGACGCCCCGATCGCCGACTTCTACTCGCCCGAGCCGTTCGCCGTCCCGCGACTCGGGCAGCCCGCCGACATCACCGCGCTGCTGTTGTTCCTCACGTCGCCGGACGCGGCCTTCATCACCGGCACCGAGTACGTCATCGACGGAGGGCTGCTCCTCGGCCCCGCACTGAAGAACGGCTCTCCGTCCTAACCGGCGGGGTGTTCGGCGCCCCGGGCGATGTTGCGGGCCATGCCGCCGAAGACGACGGCGTGGAAGGGGGCCACCGAGGCCCAGTAGAGGTGGCCGGGCAGGCCGCGCGGGAGGAACACGGCCCGCTGCACGTACCTGCTGCGGCCGTCCCCGTCCGGCTCGGCGCGCATCTCCAGCCAGGCGCGGCCGGGCAGTCGCATCTCGGCGCGCAGCCGCAGCAGCTCACCCGGGACGATCTCCTCGACCCGCCAGAAGTCCAGCGCCTCGCCGACCTGGAGCCGGTGCGGGTCGCGCCGTCCCCGGCGCAGCCCGACGCCGCCGATCAGGCGGTCCATCCAGCCGCGCACCGACCAGGCGAGCGGGAACGAGTACCAGCCGTTCTCGCCGCCGACGCCCTCGATGACCCGCCACAACGCCGCCGGTGGCGCGTCCACCGTCCGCTCCCGCAGATCGGTGTACGCGGTGCCGCCGGACCAGTGCGGATCCGACGGCAGCGGCTCGGCGGGCGCGTCCGGTCCGCTCGCGTTCGACCAGCGCGTCTCCACCTCCGCGTCGCGCACCTTGGTCAGCGCCAGCGCGACCGCCTGGTCGAAGCCGATCAGCCCGTCCGGCGGGTCCGGCACGTACCGGGCGATGTCGTGCTCGTGCGCCACCGCCTCGTGCACCAGGCTCTCCACGAGTGGCCGGGCGATCGCGTTCGGCACCGGCGTGATCAGGCCGACCCAGTGCGAGGAGAGCGACGGGGTGAGCGGGCGTACCGGCAGGATGACCCGGCGCCGCAGCCCGGCCACCCGGGCGTACCGCTGCATCATCTCGGAGAACGTCAGCACGTCCGGGCCGCCGATGTCGAAGGCCCGGTTGACGTCGGCCGGCAGGTGCGCGCAGCCGGCCAGGTAGCGCAGCACGTCCCGGACCGCGATCGGCTGGATCCGGTTGCGCACCCAGCGCGGGGTGACCATCGCCGGGAGCCGCTCGGTCAGGTGGCGCAGCATCTCGAACGAGGCCGAACCGGATCCGATGATCACGGCGGCGCGCAGCACCGCAGTGGGCACGCCGCTGTCCAGCAGGATCCGCGCGACCTCCGCCCGGGAGCGCAGGTGCGCCGAGGGCAGGCCGTCGCGCTCCGCCGGCTCCGGCCCGCCGAGATACACGATCCGGCGTACGCCCGCGGCGCGCGCCGCCTCGGCGAAGTTCGTCGCCGCCTCCCGGTCGGCCGCCTCGAAACCACGCTGGCCCAGCGAGTGGACCAGGTAGTACGCCACCTCCACGCCTGCGAACACGGCCGGCAGCGTCTCCGGCCGGCGGAGGTCGCCCTCGACGACCTCCGCCTCGGCCGCCCACGGCACGTCCCGCAGCCGTCCGGCGGTGCGGGCCAGGCAGCGTACGGTGTGCCCCTCGGCCAGCAGCCGGGGCGCGAGGCGTCCGCCGATGTAGCCGGTCGCACCGGTGACGAGGCATCTCACGGCATCCAGTGTGCGGCTCCGTAGACTCCTTCGCTGTGGAGAACGCGAGGGACACCTTCTGGGGGCCGGACTTTCAGCAGCTCAGTACCGTCGACCCGGAGATCGCCGAGGTGGTGCTGGGTGAGCTGGACCGGCTGCGCGGCGGCCTGCAACTGATCGCCAGCGAGAACCTCACCTCGCCCGCGGTGCTGGCCGCGCTGGGCTCCACGCTCACCAACAAGTACGCCGAGGGCTACCCGGGGCGGCGCTACTACGGCGGCTGCGCCGAGGTGGACCGGGCCGAGGAACTGGCGATCTCCCGGGCGAAGGAGCTGTTCGGCGCCGAGCACGCGAACGTCCAGCCGCACTCCGGGGCGAGCGCCAACCTGGCCGCGTACGCCGCCCTGGTGCAGCCGGGTGACACGGTGCTGGCGATGGACCTGCCGCACGGCGGGCACCTGACCCACGGCAGCCGGGTGAACTTCTCCGGCAAGTGGTTCCACCCGGTCGGCTACACCGTCCGGCGGGACACCGGGACGATCGACTACGACGAGGTACGCGACCTGGCCCGCGCGCACCGGCCGAAGATGATCATCTGCGGCGCGACGGCGTACCCGCGGCTGATCGACTTCGCCCGCTTCCGGGAGATCGCCGACGAGGTCGACGCGTACCTGATGGTGGACGCCGCGCACTTCATCGGCCTGGTGGCCGGCGGCGCGATCCCGTCGCCCGTGCCGTACGCCGACGTGGTCACCGCGACCACCCACAAGGTGCTGCGCGGCCCGCGCGGCGGCATGATCCTCTGCCGGGAGCCGCTGGCGGCCCGGATCGACAAGGCGGTCTTCCCGTTCACCCAGGGCGGCCCGCTGATGCACGCCGTCGCCGCCAAGGCGGTCGCGCTGCGCGAGGCCGCGCAGCCCGAGTTCCGCACGTACGCCGCCCAGGTGGTCACCAACGCCCGCGCGCTCGCCGACGGGCTGGCCGCGGAGGGACTGCCGGCGGTCTCCGGCGGCACCGACACCCACCTGGCCCTGCTCGACCTGCGCGAGACCGGTGTGACCGGCGCCCAGGCCGAGGCCCGCTGCGACGCCGCCGGCATCACGCTGAACAAGAACGCCGTCCCGTACGACCCGCAGCCGCCGGCGGTGGCCTCCGGCATCCGGGTGGGCTCGCCGAGCGTCACCACCCAGGGCATGCGGGAAGGGGAGATGCGCCGGATCGCCACGTTGATCGGTCGGGCGGTGCGGACCGATCCGGAGTCCCCCGGGGGCGGCGACGAGCTGACCCGGATCGCCGCCGACGTGACCGAGCTGGTCACCGAGTTCCCGGCGTACCCCCGTGGCTGAGCCCGGGACGCGCGCGGCGGAGGCGACGGCGGACCGCGGCTGGCGACTGCGCCATCTGCCGGTGCTGCTGGCCGCGGTGGCGGTGCTGGCCGCTGTCGCCGCGGTGGTCGGCGGGGTGTGGCGCGGCGCGGACGGCGCGCTCGGCGCGGCGGCCGGGGTGGCCGTCACGGCTGCGAGCTACACGCTCACCACAGTGGTGCTTGCCTGGGCGGACTCGAAGGATCCGCAGCTCGTGCTGCCGTTCGGGCTGGGCCTCTACGTCGCCAAGATCACCGCGCTCGGCGGGGTGATGGTGCTGGTGGCCTCGACCGGCTGGCCGGGACTGATCCCGTTCTGTTTCGGCATCGCCGCGGGCGTGGTGGTCTGGACCGGCGTGCACGTCTGGTGGCTCACGACCGTCCATGCCCGACGGATGCTGCGCTGAGCCGTCCCACCCTTCGGGCGACGCGTGGTTCTGTCCGCGATCGGTCATTCTCTCAGTGGCGGGGGAGGAGTACCGTTCCTCCAGACGACTTCGCCCGCCCGTGTCCCACACAACCAGGTTGTGCGGGGGGTGAGGCACAACCTCTTCTGCTCGACTGATATCGTTCGCCCCGTCATGGCCGGTGACCAGAAACCCCCCAACACTGGCGGCTCGGGCGACGTTCCGTCCGGTGCCGGTCAGGGTTGGACCGCGCTCTCATACCTCATCGGGGGCATGCTCGTCTGGGGTTTCATCGGCTGGCTGGTCGACCGTTGGCTCGATACCGGCGGCATCGCCACCGGTATCGGGGTCGTGCTCGGCATGGCCGGGGGGATCATCCTGGTCGTCCGCCGACTTGGCACGCCTACTTAGGAAGGGACGCGGTGTTCGGACAGGCGAACGTCCTGGCTCAGGGCCAGGCGGAATTCCCACCGAGCGTGGGGGACTTCTACCTGCCCAGCATCCTGCCCTGGGGTGCGGAGAACTCGTACTGGTTCACCAAGATCACGGCGATGGTGTGGATCGCCGTCGGCGTGCTGATCATCTTCTTCCTGGCCACGTACCGGAAGCCGCAGCTGGTCCCCACCAAGAAGCAGTGGCTGGCCGAGTCGATCTACGGCTTCGTGCGCAACAACATCGCCGTGGACATGATCGGTCACGCGGGAGTGCGGTTCGCGCCGTACTTCACCACGCTCTTCTGCTTCATCCTGCTGACGAACTTCTTCGCGATCGTGCCGTTCTTCCAGATCTCGCCGAACTCGCACATCGCCTTCCCGGCCTTCCTCGCCGTGATCAGCTACGTGATGTTCAACTACGTCGGCATCCGGCACCACGGCTTCGTGAAGTACTTCAAGAACGCTCTGGTCCCGCCGGCGCCCTGGTTCATCCTGCCGCTGCTGATCCCGATCGAGCTGTTCTCGACCTTCATCGTCCGGCCGTTCTCGCTGGCCGTCCGTCTCTTCGCGAACATGTTCGCCGGCCACATGCTCCTGCTGGTCTTCACGCTCGGCGGGTTCGCCATGATCAGCGCCAACGCCTGGCTGGCACCGGTCTCGGTGCTGTCGTGGACGATGACTGTGGCGCTGACCTTCCTCGAGTTCCTGGTGATCTGTCTGCAGGCGTACGTCTTCACGGTGCTGACCGCCAGCTACGTGCAGGGCGCCCTCGCCGACGAGCACTGATCCGATCTTTCGCACCAACCGTTGTCGTCCCGCGTGACCGTCACGCGTGATAACCAGGAGGAACCAACCAATGGACATCTACGCCGCGGTAGAGGGCAGCACCGCCGCCATCGGCTACGGTCTCGCGGCCATCGGCCCGGGCATCGGCGTGGGCCTGGTCTTCTCGGCCTACATCCAGTCGACCGCCCGCCAGCCGGAGTCGTCCCGGATGACCCTGCCGTACGTCTGGATCGGCTTCGCCGTCATCGAGGCCCTCGCGCTGCTGGGTATCGCCTTCGGCTTCATCTGGCAGGGCAACCTCTAATTCGGCCCTGAGACCGGGAGGTTTCCGATGTACTTCCTCGCCGCTGAGGGTGGTGAGACGACCCACAACCCGATCATCCCTGTCTGGCAGGAGATCGTGGTCGGTGGGATCGCCTTCATCGTGCTCTGCTTCGTGCTGATGAAGTTCGTCTTCCCGCGCATGGAGCAGACGTTCCAGGCCCGGGTCGACGCGATCGAGGGCGGCATCAAGCGCGCCGAGGCCGCGCAGGCCGAGGCGAACCAGCTGCTCGAGCAGTACCGGGCCCAGCTCGCGGAGGCGCGTACCGACGCCGCCAAGATCCGGGACGACGCCCGGGCCGACGCCGAGGGCATCCGCCAGGACATCCTCGCCAAGGCGCGCGAGGAGTCCGACCGGATCATCGCCGCCGGCAAGGAGCAGCTCGCCGCGGAGCGGGCCACCATCGTGCGCGAGCTGCGCACCGAGGTCGGCACCATCGCGGTGGACCTGGCCAGCAAGATCGTCGGTGAGTCGCTGGCCGACGAGGCGCGTCGCAAGGGCACCGTCGACCGGTTCCTGAGCGGTCTCGAGAGCACGGGGGCCCGCTGATGCAGGCCGCCAGCCGGGAGTCGTACTCCGCCGGGGCCGAGCGCCTCGACGCGTACGCCCGCGGCGCGGAGCCGTCGGCGGTGGCCTCCACCGCCGACGACATCCTCTCCGTCGCCGACCTGCTGCGGCGCGAGCCGCGGCTGCGCCGGGCGCTGGCCGACCCGGCGCGCTCGGGTGAGGACCGCGCGGCTCTGCTCACCGGGATCCTGGGCGGGAAGGTCGGCGCGGACGCGCTCGACCTGCTCACCACGCTGGTCTCCGGTCGCTGGTCGGCCCCGTCGGAGCTGCTCGACGGCGTCGAGCGGATCGGCGTGGAGGCGCTCCTCGCGAGCGCCGACTCGGCCGGCGATCTGGGCGAGGTCGAGGACGAGCTGTTCCGCTTCGGGAAGGTCGTCTCCGGTTCCGGCGAGCTGTCCAACGCGCTCTCCGACCCGATGGCCCCGGTGCAGCGGCGGGCCGAACTGGCCCAGCAGCTGCTGGCCGGCAAGGCCCGGCCGGTCACCGTCCGCCTCGTCGAGGCCGCGCTCGCCGGCTTCGGGGGACGCTCCTTCACCGGTGCGCTCACCCGGCTGGTCGAGCTGGCCGCCGACCGGCGGGACCGTCAGGTCGCGTACGTGACCGTGGCGGCTCCGCTGAACGACGAGGAGGAGCGACGCCTCGGCGCCCGCCTCTCCCAGATGTACGGTCGGGAGGTCTCCGTCAAGCAGACGGTCGACCCCGACGTGCTCGGCGGAGTGCGCGTGCGGGTCGGATCCGACCTGTACGACGGGACCGTCCTGCGCCGCCTCAACGAGACCCGCAACGCGCTCGCGAAGCGCTGACCAGCGTCTTAGCAGCCCTGATTCGACGCCATCGGACCGGTCGGTACTAGGTATCCCGGGCCCCTGATACTTAAGGAAGCAGAGGATGGCCGAGCTGACCATCTCGACGGAGGAGATCCGCGGCGCCCTGGAGCGCTACGTCTCCTCCTACACGGCCGACGTCTCCCGCGAGGAGGTCGGCACCGTCGCCGACGCCGGTGACGGCATCGCCCACGTCGAGGGTCTCCCCTCGACCATGACCAACGAGCTCCTGGAGTTCGAGGACGGCACGCTCGGCGTGGCGCTGAACCTCGACGTCCGGGAGATCGGTGTCGTCGTCCTCGGTGACTTCGGCGGGATCGAAGAGGGTCAGCGCGTCAAGCGCACCGGCCGGGTGCTCTCCGTGCCCGTCGGCGACGCGTTCCTCGGCCGCGTGGTGAACGCGCTCGGCGAGCCGATCGACGGCCTCGGCGACATCGCCAACGAGGGCTTCCGCGAGCTGGAGCTCCAGGCCCCGAACGTGATGTCCCGCAAGTCGGTCGACGAGCCGCTGCAGACGGGCATCAAGGCCGTCGACGCGATGACCCCGATCGGCCGTGGCCAGCGCCAGCTGATCATCGGTGACCGCAAGACCGGCAAGACCACTGTCGCCCTGGACACCATCCTCAACCAGCGCGAGAACTGGCGCTCCGGCGACCCGAAGAAGCAGGTCCGCTGCATCTACGTCGCGATCGGCCAGAAGGCCTCCACCATCGCCTCCATCAAGGGGACGCTGGAGGAGGCGGGCGCGATGGAGTACACCACCATCGTCGCCTCCCCGGCCTCCGACCCGGCCGGCTTCAAGTACCTCGCCCCCTACACCGGCTCGTCCATCGGGCAGCACTGGATGTACGGCGGCAAGCACGTCCTGATCGTCTTCGACGACCTGAGCAAGCAGGCCGAGGCGTACCGCGCCGTGTCGCTGCTGCTGCGCCGCCCGCCGGGCCGCGAGGCCTACCCGGGTGACGTCTTCTACCTGCACTCGCGTCTGCTGGAGCGCTGCGCCAAGCTCTCCGACGAGCTGGGCGGCGGCTCGATGACCGGTCTGCCGATCATCGAGACCAAGGCGAACGACATCTCGGCGTTCATCCCGACCAACGTCATCTCCATCACCGACGGCCAGATCTTCCTCGAGACCGACCTGTTCAACCAGGGCGTCCGGCCGGCCATCAACGTCGGCACCTCGGTCTCCCGGGTCGGTGGCGCCGCGCAGGTGAAGCCGATGAAGAAGGTCGCCGGCTCGCTGCGGCTGAACCTGGCCCAGTACCGCGAGCTGGAGGCGTTCGCCGCCTTCGCCTCCGACCTGGACCGGGCCTCCCGCGCCCAGCTGGACCGGGGTTCCCGCCTGGTCGAGCTGCTCAAGCAGCCGAACTACTCGCCGTACCCGGTGCAGGAGCAGGTCGTCTCCGTCTGGGCCGGCACCGAGGGCAAGCTGGACGACGTCCCGGTCGGCGAGGTCCGCCGCTTCGAGTCCGAGTTCCTCCAGTACCTCCGCCACAAGCACGAGGGCGTCCTGGCCGGAATCGCCGACAACAAGTGGGACGACGAGATCATCTCCTCGCTCGACTCCGCGATCAGCGAGTTCAAGCAGGTCTTCCTGGGCAAGGAGGACGAGGTCCGGGTCAACGACGCGCCGGCCAAGCCGCTGGAGGGCGAGGAGACCCGCGAGACGGTGACCCGCTTCCGCGACGGCACCACCGACCGCCCGGCCGAGAGCTGATCCGATGGCCGCCCAGGTACGCGTTCTCCGGCAGCGGATCCGTTCCGCCAAGGGGATGAAGAAGATCACCAAGGCGATGGAGCTCGTCGCGACGAGCCGCATCGCCAAGGCCCAGGCCAAGGTGGCGGCCTCGCTGCCGTACGCCGAGGCGATCACCGGCGTGCTGACGGCGCTGGCCTCGAACGCGCGGATCGACCACCCGCTGCTCACCCCGCGCGAGCGGGTGCGGCGGGCGGGCGTCCTGCTGGTCACCGCCGACCGGGGCCTGGCCGGTGGCTACAGCTCGAACGCGATCCGGACCGCCGAGTCGCTGATCGCCCGCCTGCGTGCCGACGGCAAGGAGCCCGTGCTCTACGTCATCGGCCGCAAGGGCGTGGCGTTCTACCGGTTCCGCAACCGGCAGATCGCCGCGAGCTGGACGGGTTTCTCCGAGCAGCCGTCGTTCGAGGACGCCCGCGAGGTCGGTGAGACGCTGATCAAGGCGTTCACCGCCGGCGCGGACGACACCGACAACGAGGCCGGCGCCGACGGGATCCTCGGCGTGGACGAGCTGCACATCGTCTACACCGAGTTCAAGTCCCTGATGACGCAGAACCCGGTGACCCGGATCGTCGGTCCGATGCAGGTCGAGGACCGGCCCCGGTCCGAGGGCCTGCTGCCGGCGTACGAGTTCGAGCCGGAGCCGGAGTCGCTGCTCGACGCCCTGCTGCCGAAGTACATCAACACGCGGATCTTCGCGGCGTTGCTGGAGTCGGCGGCCAGTGAGTCGGCCGCCCGTCGGCGGGCGATGAAGAGCGCCACCGACAACGCCGAAGAGATGATCGAGAAGTACACGCGTGAGATGAACTCGGCTCGTCAGGCCGGCATCACCCAGGAGATCAGTGAGATCGTCGGCGGCGCGAACGCGCTGGCCGCGTCGGGAAGTGAAGTGTGATGACTGTATCCGCAGTTGAGACCAAGACGGCCACGGGTCGCGTGGTCCGGGTCATCGGCCCGGTCGTCGACGCCGAGTTCCCGCGCGACGCCATGCCGGGGCTGTTCAACGCCCTGCACGTCGACGTGACCCTCTCCGGCGGTGAGAAGACGCTGACCCTGGAGGTCGCCCAGCACCTGGGTGACAACCTGATCCGCGCCATCTCGATGCAGCCGACCGACGGCCTGGTCCGCGGCACCGAGGTGCGCGACACCGGCGCGCCGATCAGCGTGCCGGTGGGCGACGCGGTCAAGGGCCACGTGTTCAACGCGATCGGCGAGTGCCTCAACCTCACCGAGGGCGAGACCATCCAGGCCGACGACCGGTGGGGCATCCACCGCAAGGCCCCGGCCTTCGCCGACCTGGAGCCGAAGACCGAGATGCTGGAGACCGGCATCAAGGTCATCGACCTGCTCGCCCCGTACGTCAAGGGCGGCAAGATCGGCCTGTTCGGCGGCGCGGGCGTGGGCAAGACGGTGCTCATCCAGGAGATGATCACCCGTGTTGCCCGCAACTTCGGTGGTACCTCGGTCTTCGCCGGCGTGGGTGAGCGCACCCGCGAGGGCAACGACCTCATCGCCGAGATGACCGAGTCGGGCGTCATCGACAAGACCGCGCTGGTCTACGGCCAGATGGACGAGCCGCCGGGCACCCGCCTGCGGGTCGCGCTGTCCGCGCTGACCATGGCGGAGTACTTCCGTGACGTGAAGAAGCAGGAGGTGCTGCTCTTCATCGACAACATCTTCCGCTTCACCCAGGCCGGTTCCGAGGTATCCACGCTGCTCGGCCGCATGCCGAGCGCCGTGGGTTACCAGCCGACCCTGGCCGACGAGATGGGCGAGCTCCAGGAGCGGATCACCTCCGTCCGGGGCCAGGCCATCACCTCGATGCAGGCGATCTACGTGCCCGCCGACGACTACACCGACCCGGCGCCGGCCACCACGTTCGCCCACCTCGACGCGACCACCAACCTGGAGCGGTCGATCTCCGACAAGGGCATCTACCCGGCCGTGGACCCGCTGGCGTCCTCGTCCCGGATCCTCGCCCCGGAGTTCGTCGGCGAGGAGCACTTCGCCGTCGCCACCGAGGTGAAGCGGATCCTGCAGCGCTACAAGGACCTGCAGGACATCATCGCCATCCTCGGTATCGAGGAGCTCTCCGAGGAGGACAAGCTCACCGTCGGCCGCGCCCGCCGGATCGAGCGGTTCCTCTCGCAGAACACGTACGCGGCGGAGCAGTTCACCGGCGTGCCCGGCTCGACGGTCCCGATCGCCGAGACCATCGACGCCTTCCGCCGGATCAGCGAGGGGGAGTTCGACCACTTCCCGGAGCAGGCGTTCTTCATGTGCGGCGGCCTGGACGACCTGCGGGCCAAGGCCAAGGAGCTGATGGGCGAGGAGGGCTGAGAGCCCGCTCACACCCACGAGGGCCGTCCCGGCGAAAGCCGGGGCGGCCTTCGCCTTTTCCGGGCACTGCACTACCAGATGCCCGGTTCTCCGGCAAGCAGTTCGCCGGATCGCGCGGTACCGTTCCTGACACGACTTCACATTCGGCCGTTGATCTCTGCAACCAAACGGACCCCCGCGCCCGTCTTCCTACCCGTGGGCGCGACGATTGGAGATGCTCGTGGGCGGTAAGGGCGGCGCGGATCGCGGGAAGCGGTCCATGTGGCGCGGCGTGCCCCGGTGGGCCCGCGTCTGCACGATCCTGGGCATCGTCATGGTGGTGCTCAGCGGCTCCGTGCTGATCGGCTCGCGCGCCCTCGTCGCCCGCTACGAGGGATCGGTGGGCAAGGCCGACCTCTTCGGTGACCAGGCCGCCGGCGCCAACGAGAAGAAGAGCGACATCAAGGGCCCGCTCAACATCCTGCTCGTCGGCGTGGACCCCCGGACCGCGACCGCCCGCCCGCTCGCCGACTCGATCATGGTCCTGCACGTGCCCGCCACCATGGACCGCGGCTACCTCTTCTCGCTGCCGCGTGACCTGCGGGTGGACATCCCGGAGTTCCCCAAGGCCGACTACTCGGGCGCCAACGACCGGCTCAACGCGGCCATGTCGCACGGCAGCAACGTGCCGGGGCAGAACCCCAGCACCCCGCAGGGCTTCGAGCTGCTCGCCAACACCGTGCAGGAGGTCACCGGCATCAAGCGCTTCGACGCCGGTGCGATCATCAACTTCAGCGGGTTCAAGAAGATCGTCGACGCCATGGGCGGCGTCGACATGTACATCGAGCGGGAGGTGCGCTCGGAGCACCTCCAGCCGGACGGCACGCCGCGCCAGCTCAAGCCCGGCGGTGGTGGCTACCTCGGGCCGCAGGCCGTGTACAAGAAGGGCAACGCCCACCTCAAGGGATGGCAGGCGCTGGACTACGTCCGGCAGCGCTACCCGAAGAACGGCGTGCCGGACGCCGACTACGGCCGGCAGCGGCACCAGCAGCAGTTCGTCAAGGCGATGGTGAGCCAGGCGTTCAGCGCCGACGTGGTGGCCAACCCGGTCAAGCTGGACCGGGTGCTGCGCGCCGCCGGGAAGTCGCTGGTGTTCAACGGCCGCGGCAACAGCGTGGTCGACTTCGGGCTGGCCCTGAAGGACATCCGGCCCGAGGCGATCGAGACGATCAAGCTGCCGGGCGGCCCGATCGGTACCGGCAGCAACTACCGGGGTGAGCAACTGCTCGAACCGGCGGAGGACTTCTTCACCGCCCTGCGTACCGAACAGCTCGACGCATTCCTGCTGGAGCACCCCGACTTCAAGCAGAAGACCAAGTAGCCTGAGCGGGTGCGGGACCGTGGTGGTCCGGCTCTCACCACCCGCGTTGGGTGGGCTGCGGGGTCGCGACTAGACTTTCGGCAATCCGCCGCCGCAGCAAGGAGACAGCGTGGCACAGCAGCTTCACGTCGAGCTCGTAGCCGTCGAGGAGAAGGTCTGGACCGGCGAGGCCGAGATGGTCGTCGCCCGGACGACCGAGGGTGAGCTCGGTGTGCTGCCTGGGCACGCACCGCTGCTCGGCCAGCTCGCCGAACCCAGCCAGGTACGCATCAAGCAGGCCGGTGGCCAGCAGGTCGCGTACGACGTGGCCGGCGGCTTCCTGTCGGTGACCGGTGAGGGCGTCACAGTCCTCGCCGAGAGCGCAACCCCCGCCACCCCGGCCCGCTGAGCCGACCCGCCGATGGAGATCGTCGAAGGGATCGGAATCGGCGTCGCGATCGTCGTCGTCGCGCTTCTGATCCTCTTCATCCGGCGGGCCCTGTTCACGCGTAGCGGTGGCATCATCCGGCTGAGCGTCCGGGTCAACACGATCCTCGACGGTCGTGGCTGGTCACCCGGGTTCGGTCGCTTCGTGGGCGACGAACTCCGCTGGTACCGCATGTTCAGCTTCGCGCTGCGCCCCAAGCGGGTGCTCTCCCGCAAGGGGCTGGCGGTCGAGCGTCGCCGGCTGCCCGAGGGGCAGGAGCGCATGTCGATGCCCGCCGAGTGGGTGATCCTGCGCTGTACCAGCCACCACGCGCCGATCGAGATCGCCATGGCGCGATCCACGGTCACCGGATTCCTGTCCTGGCTCGAGGCCGCCCCACCCGGGGCGGCCTCGCCGCGTCTGGCCTCCCAGGACTGGCCCGCCGCCTGACCCTCACCCCAACACCCCGTCAACGGGTCACGGGGGTCGTGCCGGGTCGCCGCCGCTGACGCCGATCTTGGAGTTGTGGCGCCAGGAAATGCCCGGTTCGCGCCATTAGTGAGGCACCACAACTCCAAGATCGCCGCACCCTTCCCGGCGCCTCCCGCGATCTTGCACTTTGGTGCCCGGCAAACCTCGCAAATGAGACGCCCAGAGGGCTCGAACTGCAAGATCGCGCAGGTGGTCGTGCGGGCGACCCGATTGGCGTCGCGCTCCGCACCCAGCCAGCCCCGCCCCGGGCCAGCCCTGCCTGGCTCGGGTCGATCATGAAGTTGGCGGTGTTTGGTGTCCGGTTTGTCGGCGTCAACTTCATGATCGACGGCGCGGGGGCGGGTGCGTGTGGTGCGATCCGTGCTGACCTGGGCGGGTGTGTCTGGTTCGGGGGTGGTGG